>CAIZQU010000097.1 GCA_903935205.1 uncultured cyanobacterium
ACGATCCGGCGCCAGCTGGCGAAGACCAACCCTGCTTACCTGGGCGATCTGGCCGGTTCACTGTCCAACCTGGGTAATAGATATAGCGAGCTGGGCCGCCGGCAGGAGGCGCTGGCCCCCACGGAAGAAGCGGTGACGATCCACCGCCAGCTGACGAAGACCAACCCGGCCTACCTGGGGGATCTCGCCACGAGCCTGTCCAACCTGGGGGTGCTCTACACAGACCTGGGCCGGAACCAGGAAGCCCTGGTTCAGGATGAAGAAGCGGTGAAGATCCGCCGCCAGCTGGCCAAGACCAACCCGGCCTACCTGGGGGATCTCGCCACGAGCCTGAATAACCTGGGCGTGAGCTATATCAATATCGGTCAACCCGAGATCGCCCGCAAGGCCTATGAGGAGTCGATCGCAACGCTCCGCGCCCTGGCGGCAACCAATCCAGCCTTCCAGGATAGTCTGCAACGCGCAAAAAACAACCTGGAGGAGCTGAACCGCCGGGAGGGTATCCGCACCGGCGCCACCCAGGTGCTTGGAGTTGCGGATACCAGCTATCTGCCCAGAAACGATCCCATCTCCAGCGTCAAGCGTGCGGTGGTGCTGCTCTGGCCCACGTTCAGCGGTCAGAAGTCCGGCGTTGGCCTCTTGGGCACGGGCTTTGTGGTGCGGCGCCAGGGGGATCGGGCTTGGATCGCCACCGCCTTGCACGTGGTGCGCGATCCAGAGCACTACCAATTGGCCACCAAGGTGGAAGCGCAGCTGTTCACCGGTCCGCTGCCACCAGGGCTGGTGCCGCCGCGGCTGGAGGTGGTGCTCAACCCGAGCACACTGCCGGCCAGTGGCGATGAACCGATCCTACTGGAGGTGCGCGGCCTGCCGCCGGATGTGCAGCCCCTGCCGCTGGCGAAAACTGCCCCGCAGGGGCTGCTGATGATCGTGGGCCATCCCACGGGCAGCGATCCCTGGAGAGTTGAAAGGTTTCCTCTGCTGAAGGAAGCCTCAAATCTTGTCCTGGATGGCCGGCTGACGGAGGGGGCCTCTGGATCACCCGTAGTGACTCCAGCGGGTCAGGTGGTAGGACTCGTTTATCGATCCAGCGGGGAAGGAGAGCCGGAGCCGTTTGTGTACGCCTTTCCAGCCCGCTTGATTCAGGTGAAACTGCCATGAGAGCTCACGCGAGGGAAGCGTTGTCGTTGAAGTGCCGCTGGGTCCCGCCTACCTCTGTCGTGGCCGGCGCCCTTGGTTTGTCGGTCCTGTCCCTGTCAGCGATGACATCGGCCACACCTCTGCCCTGCTCCAGCCGGGAGGACCCGCGCAGCTCCGCCTATCAGTTCCGGGCGCAGATGGACCGCTGCGAGGGAATTCGCGCCAGCCGGCCGATCTCAGCCGTTGGCATGCGGCTTGCTAGCTACACCATCGGGCAGCCCCAGATCGAGCGCCGGATGGAGGGGGGGAAGGTGTTTCGCCTTCAGGTGCCCGCAGGTCTGGAGCCCCCCGCGGTGACAGTGCAGGCCCGTGGCGGCGCCTACCAGATGACCCCGCTGCGGATGAGCAATCCCAGCGAAGGGTGGCATGTCTTTGAGTGGGGAGCTGGCCTGATCCAGCGGGAGAGCATCAGCCCCAGCCAGCTGCGCGCCACGGCTCTCCTGCGCCAGCCGGGGGATGCGGATCAGTGGCTGCCGGTGAAGTTCAGCTCCGCCGGCGTCTACAGCCTGGTGATTGCCAGCAACGGAGCCCTGCCGGTGGCGACGGTGCGCATCCTTGGCCCCGGTGACCGGCTGGTGAAGGAGTGCTCCCGTGCCACGCGGTTGGAGACGGAACTGCCCTGCCGTTGGGATGCCCGCACCACTCCGGCCGGCACCTATCGCCTGGTCGCCCGCCCCGCGGAAGGCGATGGTGCCCTGCTGAATGTGAGCCTGCGCCACGACCCCCGCTGGTTGATGCGCTGATGGGCGCCGCACCGCCACCGCCTCCCCAGGTCCCGCCGAGGCGTTGGGGTTGGCGATCGCGGCTGCCCTGGCCGCGCCTGCGGCCTGATCCCCGCGCCGTGCTGGGCCTCGGCCTCTGCGGCCTGGCCTGGGGGGTGGCGGTCGCCCCGCAGCGCCAGCCGCTGGAGGGTGCCCTGCGGGTCAGCGCCCTGAGCTTTGGCCTCCAGCCCAGGGAGGACGGGCCCAGCAACACGCCCGAGGGATTTCTGGTGCTGCGGCGATTGCGCAGCCTGACGATCAAGGACCTGGGCAAGGGAGCCCCGCTGGTGGTTCCCTTGCGGGGTCAACGCCTGCCGTTGGCGGGCGGCAGTGCCCTCGCGTTCACCGCCGCCGCGGGGTCGCTGGAGCTGCGGATCGCCCTGCCAGCGGGCACGCGAGTCGAGAACCTGCAGCCGGAGGGCAAGGACCAGCTGGTGCTCGATCTGCTGCCCGCCGCCGCCACCGCTTCTGGGGGTGGGAATGCGGAGCTCACGATCATTCCGCCGCTCGCCGGCCTGACGCCGCAGGTGAGCGGCGCGGCGGGCCTGCAGGCGGTGTTCCACCAACCCGACCAGCCCCCCCGACCCCTGACGCCACCGGACACCCAGTTCGCTCTGCCCCTGGCCGGCGGCACCCGCCTGCGGCTGCAGCGCTCCGATGCCAACACAGCGGTGGTGTTTGAGCCCAATCTGTCCGTCACCGAGGTGCAATTCACCAGCGAACGGCAGAGCCTGTTCGATCAATCACCGCTGACCTTCTCCACCCTCCGCTCCGGCACCCTGCATCTGGGTCGCATGCAGCCCCTGAGCCTGCGGACCGATCAGTTTCTGCAGATCGATCCGCCGGGCATCGCTGTGCTCACCAGCCTGCGGCTGGAGCAGGGCCAACTGGCGGTGGAAGTGGTCGGGGAAACCCAGAGGATCCGCAGCGGCCTCAGCCAGAAACACCCCACCAATACCCTGCAGGGAACCCTGCTCAGCCGCTACCTGTCGCCAGAGCAAACCAGCGGCTTCTTTGGCTTCCTCGCGGGTGTGATCAGCAGCCTGGTGCTGGCCGTGGTCAAGGGGGAATGAGCTAACCTCCAGCCATCGGCTCCCCCTTTGTGGCGCATGTTCAGCTGTTCCTCTCCACCGTCTCGGCTGAATTCCTGATCTATCGGGAACGGCTGCGGCACCTGCTCAGCCGCCCGGATGTGGAGGTGAAGGTGCAGGAGGACTTCATCGTCAGCGGCGATGAAACCCTGGAGATGCTCGACACCTACATCCAGGGGTGTGATGGCGTGATCCACCTGGTGGGCGACATGACCGGGGCGCTGGCCAAACCCCAGTCGGTGGGGGCGATGGCGGCGCGCTATCCGCAGCTGGCCAGCCGCTATCCGCTGGCGGAATTTCTGCAGCCCGGTGGGCCCTCGCTGTCCTACACCCAGTGGGAGGCCTGGCTGGCGTTATGGCACGGCAAGAAGCTCTACATCGCCACCCCGCAGGCCACGGCGCCACGGGACGGGGCCTATCGGTGCATCCCGGAGCAGCAGGCCCTGCAGCAGGCCCACCTGGCCCGCCTGCGCGGCGTCGCCCGCTATCCCGGCACCGAGTTCAGCGGCCAGGAGCACCTGGCGGCGGAGGTTCTGCGCTCGTTTGTGCTCGATCTGCTGGTGGCGGCCGGCCTGACCAGGCGGCCCCTCACCCTGCCGTTCTCCAGCATCGGCCCCCTGTTCAAGGGCCGCAGCGCCCTGATCGAGCTCCTGGAGACCACCAGCCGGCCCCTGGCGTTGATCGGTCCGGGCGGTGTGGGCAAGACGCGCCTGGCGATCGAGCACGCCTGGCGGCAGATCGGCCGCTGCAGCGCCGTGTTGCTGGTCAGTGCCGGCAGCGTGGAGGCCCTCAACCGCAACCTGGCTGGCCTCTGCAACCAGGCGGCCCTGGATCTGCCCGAGCAGACGCTCACCGAGGAAGCCGCCCAACGGCAGGCGGTATTCCACTGGCTGCAGAGCCATCCCGGCTGGTTGCTGATCCTCGACAACGTCGACAGCCCCGAGGCGGCGGCGGCGGTGGAAGCCCTGCTGCCCCAGCTCAGCGGCGGCCAGCTGCTGATCACCACCCGTCTGCGCGACTGGAGTGCGGCGGTGCAGCGCCAGGAGGTGGAGCTGCTCAGTCCAGAGGCTGCCACGGCCTTCCTGCTGGAGCGCACGGCGGAACGGCGACGACCGGAGAGCGATGACGCCGCCATGGCCGAGGCGATGGCGGTAGAGGATCTGGGCCGCCTGGCCCTGGCGCTGGAGCAGGCCGGGGCCTACATCAGCCAGCGACGCCTCAGCCTGAGCGCCTACCGCAACCAGTGGCAGCGCAACCGCCAGCAGGTGCTGGCCTGGAATGATCCACGCCTGATGCAGTACGACCGCAGCCTGGCCACCACCTGGCTCACCAGTTACCAGCAGGTGGATGCATCAGCCCGCACCTTGCTGCGGCGGCTGGCCTGGCTGTCGCCGGAGCCGATTCCCGAGAGCCTGCTGGAGGTGGCGATACCCGGAGACCCGGATGCAGGCGGCGATGGTTGGGAGGCGATCAGCCAGCTGGAGGGCTATTCGCTGCTGAACCGCTCGGCGGAAGCACCCACCCTCTCGGTGCATCGCCTGGTGCAGGAGGTGGTGCGCCTCTGGCAGCAGCAGCCGAATGAACCCGAACCGAACGAACTGGAGCAGGCGCTGGCGTGGCTGGATGCGGCATTCGTGGGGAATCCGCAGGATGTGCGCAACTGGGGCGTGCTGGATCCCCTGGCGCCCCATGCCCTGGCGGTGGCGGGGTTTGGGGATCGGGCTGGGATCTCGCCGCTGAGCGCACGCTTATACGCCGATTTAGGCGTACAGCTGTTGGCCAAGGCGCAATACGGTGATGCCGAGCCGCTGATGCGGCGGGCCCTGGCGATCGATGAGGCCAGCTATGGCAAGGAACATCCCAACGTGGCCACGGCCCTGAACAATCTGGCTCAGCTTCTTCAGGAGACCAACCGTTTTGCTGAGGCTGAACATCTAAAGCGGCGCGTCGTGGCGATGTTTGAGGCCGATCACGGCAGCACACACCCCAACGTAGCCACGGCTCTCAATAACTTGGCCTTGTTGCTCCATGCTACCAATCGTTTCGCGGAGGCGGAGCCTCTGCTGCGGCGGGCGCTGGCGATTGATGAGGCCTGCTACGGCCTTGATCATCCCAGGATCTCCTTACGGCTCAACAACCTTGCGGGGCTGCTTCAAGACTCCAATCGCCTGGTGGAGGCCGAGTCGCTGCTGCGGCGGGCCCTGGAGATTGACACGCTCCACTATGGAGACAATCATCCGAATGTGGCAGCGGGCTTGAACAACCTGGCTGCATGGCTCCATGCGAGCAATCGCCTGGAGGAGGCGGAGCCGCTGCTGCGTCGGGCGCTGGCGATCGATGAGGCCAGCTACGGCAACGAGCACCCCAATGTGGCCAGGGATCTCGGCAATCTGGCCCAGCTGCTGAAGATCAGCAATCGCCTGGAGGAGGCGGAGCCGCTGATGCGGCGCGCTCTTGCGATTGATGAGGCCAGCTCTGGCAGCGCTCATCCCAAAGTGGCCAGACATCTCAACAACCTGGCTGGGCTACTGGAAGCCAGCCACCGTCTGGAGGAGGCGGAGCCGCTGCTGCGACGGGCCCTGGCGATCGATGAGGCCAGCTATGGCAGCGATCACCCCAATGTGGCCAGACATCTCAACAATCTGGCCTCGCTGCTCTATGCCAGCAACCGCCAGCAGGAGGCGGAGCCGCTGATGCGGCGGAATGTAGAAATCCTGATCGCTTCTTCGCAACAGGGCTATCAACATCCAGACCTGCAGGCGAGTCTTAAGGATTACTTCTCTCTTCTCTTGGCCCTTGAGCTCTCGGAATCAGAGATCAGATCCAGGTTTCAGGCTCTGCGGCGCCAGTCCTGAACGCCACCAGCCCTTTGTTTCCGCCAGCAGCGCGAGTGCCCACTTCTCTAGCCGGCCAATCGCCAGAAGCGATCCCCGCAACAGTGCAGCACCGCCCTCGGCGCCCACGCCTGCCCGTCTTCAACCTCAACCCTCAACCCTCAACCTCAACCCTCAACCCTCAGGCCTCAACCGCACAACTCTCACCCTCAACCTCCCTCACCCATCAGCCTGCCGCAGCGTCTGATCGACTGCGGGGATAGCGCCTCGCTCGCCACCCATCCTGCCGCCCCTGAGATCGCCACCGGGCCGATGCGAAGCAGGGGCAGAAACATCAGCCCGTTGCCTGAACCTGGGCCGCAGGGCAGAGCAAGGGAGCAAGCAGTGTCAGGCCTTTCACAACACAGGCCAGCGCACAATCAACCCTCGGCCCCATGGAGGCCCACCACTTCAGCTGGTCTCTGATCCAGAATCGTTCAGCCCCATCGCCACCTCCATGGTTCAGCACCTTGTACTCTTCCGCTTCCGCTCCAACCTTGCGCTGGGCGCCGTGGAAAAGATCTGGGAAGAGCTGCGCGGGCTGCAGGACGTGGTGCCCGGCATCGTCGGCTTCCAGGGCGGCGCCTACCGCTCCCCCGAAGAATTGGCTCGGGGCTTCAGCCATGGCTTGATCATCACCTTCATCGATGCCGCTGCTCGCGACGCCTACCTGCCCCATCCCGCCCACCAGGCCGTGGTGACCCAGCTGCTGCCGATGCTTGAAGGGGGAATCGATGGTGTCCTGGCCTTCGATTTCATCGATGGTGTGTTGGCTTGACGGCCTTGGCTCCTGTGGCAGCAGCGTTGGGCCTTCAGATTGGCCGTTTGCTTCGATGGATGCCCGCTTGCTGCCAGCTGTTGCAACCACAGGTGTTCGTCAGATTTCACTCTGACTGAGAGCCGACTGAGAGCTGACTGAGAGCTGACTGAGAGCCGATCCATGCCCGCCTTCAATCTGATAATGAACAGCAACCGCGTAGGCCGCTGCGATGTCCTTGCTGATCGCCCTGGCCAGACCGGCATCCGTTGTCTTGAGTCCGAGGATGGCCAAATGGCGTCCGAGCAGGGGCTTGGGATCGCTGAGCTCAACATCCATCGCGCTGAGCGGCTGAAGCGGAGGGATGCGCTGCAGATGGGTCAGACGATTGATCGTGTCGCAGGCTGTCTTGCTGGCGAGGGAAAAGAGTCTTGTGAATGAAAATAATTTCGACTTTTCAATCAAGGAATAGGTCACCTCCCGCGACGGTATCACCCGCAACAGGTTGGCTAACAGGCCCTCCAGGGGCTTCCAGGGAATCGCGGCATCCAGATTGGCGATCACTGGATCCACCAAAAGTTGTGGCTGGTTGCGTAGTGATAATTGCTGGGCTTCGATCAGGCTAAGTTTGGCCAGGAGGTCCTGAGCTTGACTCGGTTCCACTTCCTGCAGGGCTGCCGAAAAATCTTTTAACTTGCTAAAGTCTTCGGTTTCGCTAAGCAACTCGAGAAGCGCCACATACTTGCAGCCGAGACTATGGGCCACCCAAAGGTAGGGGAGTTCTGACCTGGCAACGCCGGCGTTGTTGCCACCTTGCTCTTCAAGTCTGGCCATGGAGGCCTCCACTTCCTTCTGGATCTCTGGCAGGGCGATCGACAGGGATAGAGCGATGTCCCAATGGTTGAAGGTAAACCGAAATGGCAGGGCCACAACCGCATAGCCCAACCCATGCAACACGTTCAGAAACCCACGGTAGAATACCGTTGGGAAGGTTCCAAAGAAGGCTCCGCCGATGAATACAACCACAGCCTTCGGCTGGGGCGGAACGGCAAGCCAACCAAACTTCAGAGGGTGGAAGCGCATGGCTGTCAGTGGCGATGACTGGTGGGATTGCTGACTGGGATTGCTGACTGGGATTGCTGGCTGGCAGCCTGGGCTGGACCTGGGCGTTGGCTGCGCCGCTGGCCTTGCTCTCTGCTGAAGAGCAGAGTTTTCAGAGCAGCATCAACTCGTCGTGGTGATGCGCCAGGCCTGATGCGCCAGTCCTGATGTGCCAGTCCTGATGCGCCTGCGACCAGGACAAATCGATCATCAACCTCGTGCGGGCCGGGGTGATGATCTCTCTTCGTTGAAGGTTCAACTCCGGCTCCTTGTCTGCCGGCGTTCAGGCCCAGTCCATTGGGGCGGCACTCCGGGGTTCTCCGTGACCCCTCCACGCAGCCGCTTCGATCGACCTCGGCAGCTTCGTTGATCCGGGCGCTGGCGACATCGGCTTGCAGCCCCGCAGGGCCCGTGCCACTGGCCCTGCGGGTCCATGTCGAGCCCTCCCTGATCCATGCCATCTCAGCAGTCATGGGCTGATCGGCGGTAGGGGGCCCTGTGTCGCTTTCGAGCGTCGGAGCTCCGGGTGGAGCCTGTGCCTCAAGGCACGTCGGCAACGCCTCCTTCTTCAGAGCGGTCGTGGGGGAAGCAGCGGTTGGCGTTGATCGGATCGATGGTTCGTTCAGGTTGGCAACGGCAGGACAGGATCCCCGCAGATGAGCCCCTGCCATGGGAACGCCTGCCGGATCGCTGCGGCCATGCCGGGGACGGAGCTGGATTCGGAGCAGCCGTTCATGAACCAGCTGTTTGTTCAACAGGCTGTCCTGCAACAGGCAGTTCTGCAATAGGCAGTTATGCGACAGGCCGTCATTCAACAGCTGTTCATCCATTGGCTGTTCACCCAACAGCCGCTCACCAAACAGCCGTACACCCAATAGCCATTCACCCAACAGCTGTTCATCCAACAGCTGTTCATCCAACAGCCGGTTACCCAACAGCCGTTCAACGGAGGACATGGCGGGCATGGCTGAAGCTACCACTGCATTCAGGCTAGGAGCATCCCTGGCGCACGAATCGGTGGCTTTGCCGATCTTTACTGGGTTCAAGATGGCATCTCTCGTGGCATCTACCTGTTGCCTCCATCGACAGTCCTACCTGTGGCCTCTATTTCCCAAGGCCATCAATCCCAGAGCCGTCATTCCTAAGGCCGTCATTCCCAAGGCCATCATTCCCAGGGCCATCATTCCCAAGGCCATCATTCCCAGAGCCGTCATTCCCAAGGCCGTCATTCCCAGGGCCGTCATTCCAAAAGCCATCATTCCAAAGGCCTTTCCCTCAAACGACCTGCCGTCTCGTTCGTCACCTGGCCTGATCGCTCCAGCCGATCCCCGCGGCTGGATGGGGCCCTGCGCGCGGGCGGCTGCCCCTGGCACCCTGAGAATGGCCTGGCCCCGTCGATCCATGGATGGTGTTGCTGGTTGACGGACTGAGCCGCTGGCAACCGGGCCTGCTGCTGGCGCTGCCGTTCGCTTCCGCTGGCCATGCGGAGGGCACGGTCCTGCCCCGCGGCTTCTTTCTGGCCCTTGGCCTGATCTACCTGGGGGCCCTGGCCCTCGATCGGCTCGCCGAAAGGCTGCGGCTGCCTGGCGCCGCAGCCGTGTTGCTGCTGGGGCTGGCCCTCCATCAGCCCCTGGCCGGCTACCACCACATCCGCTCCGAGCAGGTGGAGACCGTGGAGCGGATCGGCCTGGCCCTGTTGATCTTCTACGCCGGCCTGGGCACCGACCTGCGCCGGATCCGGGGTCATCTGGGCCGGGGACTGCGGCTGGCCCTGTTGGCCGTGCTCTCCACCATGGCCGTCTCCTTTCTCGTGTTGGCGGCCTTCGCCGCGCCCCTGGCCGATGGGCTGCGTCTGGCCCCTGCCCCAGGCCTGCCCCTGGCGGCCGCCGCCCTGAGCGCCGCCTGCCTCACCGCCGTCGACACCGCTGCCCTGGAGGAACAGCTGCGGACTCTGGGGCACACCACCCACGATTCCCTTCGCCAGCTGCTGCAGTTCGAGGCCGCCCTCAGCACCCTGATCTCCCTGCTCGGCTTCGGTCTGATCGCCGGGATCGTCCAGGTCCAGGGTCACGACCATCCCCTGGTCATGCAGGCGCAGGTGGCCACCACCATGGGGCCCCAGCTGATGAAGGTGTTGCATCACCTGCTGGCCGGTCTGCTGGGTGGCGCCTGTGTCGGGATCTGCTCCCCCATCCTGATCCGCCGGCTGGTGCATTCCGAGGCCCAGCTGCTGTTGCTGGCCATCGCGCTGGCCTTCCTGGCCTTCGGCGTCGGCCAGCAGTTCGGCGGCGGCGGCCTGGTGGCGGTATTCGTCACCGGCATGTGGCTCTCCAACGGCCGCTATCGCTTTCACCAGTTCGATCAGCACGCCCTGCGTCGGGCCCTGCATCCCCTGAACACCGCCGCTGAATTCACGGTGCTGTTACTGCTCGGGTTGATCGTGGTGCCGGCCGACCTGATCGCCGTGTTCCCCCTCGGGATGCTGCTGGCACTCAGCCTGGCCCTGGGGCGCCTGCTGGGTGTCCGGCTGGCCCTGCCGGGCGCCGCCATCCCTCCGGCCGAGCGGCTGTTCATCGCCTGCAGCGGCCCCCGTGGTGCCGTGCCGCTCAGCCTGGCCCTGGGCCTGGCCGAACTCCTGCCCCACCTGCGCGGCATCCCGCAGGCCGGCATTGAGCGGCTCGGGGCCCACCTGCTGGCGGCGATCTTTCTGGCGGTGCTGTTCAACCTTCTCCTGCAAAACGCCCTGGTCCAGCTGCAGGGTCGCCGCTTGCCCTCCAGCGCCGACGGCCTCGGTGAGCCGGCCGCTGCCGGCCGGCCTGGCGCCCCGCTCGCATCCGGCGACCCTGTCTGAGCCTGCGGCCTGTGGCCTGTGGCCTGCGGCCTGCGGCCTGAGCCGTGGCCCGGGGCCGACCCGCTGCGATTGTCAGCCGCCGCCTGCTGCCCCAGCCGCGGCAGCGGCACGGGCAAAGGGGCCCTGGGCCACGATCGCGGCGATCCCCAGCTGCTCCCGCCAGTCGGCCAGCGGCCGGCCCCAGCCCTCCTCCCAGCGCTGGGCCAGCAGCGGCCCACTGCGCGCCCCGAGCTCCAGCCCATAGGCCACCGCTTCACCCAGGTCCGGTTCGCCGGTCAGCGGGCCCTCCAGGCAGCGGTGCATCAGGTCGGCCCCCACCAGCATGGCGCTGCCCGGCCAGCGCAACTGCATCACATTGATCGCACTCAGGGCCGCCTCGCCGGCTGCCGTGGGCGGGCAGCCGCTCACCACATGCCAGAGGTCATGGGTGTGACGCACCCGCTGGTGCAGCCATTGATCATCGCCATCGGTACCCGGATCCAGCACCGGATCGGGCAGGGGCCGGCCGCCGGCGTCGGCGAACCAGCGGGCATAGCTCTGGCCCAGGCTGCCGGGCGGCAGGGCCTGCAGCGCTTCCTTCGTGGGCCAGGGACCCCAGTAGCGTTCCGCCAGCAGGGGCTGGATCGCTGGATGGGCCCGCAGGGCGGCCCGGGCCGCGTCGGCGGCCGGGGTCCGGTAGCTGCGCGTCAGCAGATCGAAGCCGTGGCGCAGATCGTTGGGGTTGTCGGCCAGGGCCGACAGATCGGTGGCGATGTGGAGCAGCTCTCGCCGCAGGCCAGCGCGCATCGCAGCGGAGCAGGGGATCCCACTCTGCCCCCTCCGCTCCATGCCCGCCCGCCCCTGGAGCGCGATCCCCCCGATCCCCGCCAGGGGAGGGGCACCAGGGCGGCGGTCGCCAGCGTTCCCTCTCCCCTTGGCCATCGGCTGCCCTCCGGCCCCAGCCGACCGCGGCCCGGTGCCGACGATCAGCCTGCGATCCCCACGACGATCTGGGCGTTGACCCTGGCGGGCAGGTTGCGGGCCACGGGGCTGCGGGCCATCCGCTCCCGAAGCGCCGCCAGTGCGGCCCCATCCACCCTGGCCAGGCCAGCGGCGCCGGCGGACGGGTCAAGCAGCAGCTGGAAATCAGCGCGATAGGACTCCAGGTCCCACCGCGACGAGACCGCAACGGACAGGGTCGCCCGCAACTGCCGCAACGGGATCTGCCGCTCGGCGGCCCCATGGACCAGGTGGTGATGCAGACACAGCAACAGGGCGATCAGGGAGAGGCGGAACGGGGGCGTGGTCAGCCCGGGCTGCTGCAGCTCCCAGACGCCGCTGTCGTTGAGGCGTTCCAGCAGGGGCGGGCCAGCGTTGGTTGCGGGGTCGCCGTGGTCGCTCTGCAGCCGGAACTGAAAGGTGCGAGGGCCCATGGGTTGCTCCGGGTTCGTGGTGGTGATGGGGGGTGATGGGGGGTGGGGGGCCGGCATCAGGGGCGGATCGCTGGGGACGGGCGCTGGGCTGCGCTGCCGCTCCACGGCGCCGGGCCTGGAGCAGCGGCGTGGTCGCCCCTGTATTGCTGGCGGTGCAGGGCTTCGCCACCGCTGAGCAGGGCTGAGCCGAGCAACAGGGCCGCGAAGGCCTGGCGCAGCCGCCGTTCCCTCAGACGGGGTCCGAGCCTCTGGCCGAGCACCGCCCCCAGGGCGCCCCCCAGCAGCAAGGGCTGCAGCAGGGGCAGGCTCGCGCCGGGCCAGTGCCCCAGGGCCGCGAAGGCCACCAGCGCATTCACGGCGATTAGCACCAGGCTGGTGCCGCTGGCCAGGGGCAGCGGCAGCCCCGCCAGCAAAACCAGGGCCGGCACGATCGCAAATCCCCCTCCAACGCCGGCGATGCCGGTCAGCAGACCGACCAGCAGACCCTGCCCCGCCAGCTGCAGGTCCCGACCGGGGTTGCGGGGGCCTGGCCCCGGTCCTTGCAGGCCTCCGGAGCCGGGGGCCGCCGGGCGTGTCAACAACCAGGAGGCCAGCAGGGCGGCGCCGGCAAACAGCTCCAGCTGCAGCGCTTCGGGAATGAGGCCGGCCTTGACCCAGCCACCCCCGATCCAGCTGCCCAGCAGGGCCGGACCCCCAAGGATCAGGGCGGGGCGGGGGGCGACCAGGCGCCGGCGCAGGTAGGGGCCCAGGTTGCCCAGGGCCAGCGCTGCCACCACCAGCAGCGAGAGGGGAACGGCCTGGCTGGTGGGGAGGGCCGCACCGCTGACGAGCAGGGGCAACAGCAGGATCGAGCCGCCGGCACCGAGCACCGCCAAGAGAAAGCCGATCAGGGCTCCGCCGCCGCTGAGCAGGAGCAGGGCTGTTGGCTCCATCAGCGGCCCCTGAAGAGCGGGGCAGGGGTGGCCGGGGGAGGGGCCAGAGCAGCAGCCCGGCGCGCGGGGGCGAAAAGGGAGCCGGTTGAAACCACGGAACCGTGATCAGTTCTTTATGACTGTACACGCATAAGACGTATCCAGATGCTCCGTCCTCCGGGTGTCGATGCCGCCTGGAGCGGCGAGGCCAGTCCGTGCCCCCGGGGCCCTGCCTCTCCCCGGCTGGTGGGGCGGGGACCGCGCTGCCGAGAGCGGCATCCTCCGGGCGGCCAACGGCCTTGAACCATCGCGCTGGAGTCCAGCGTCCTCCTGCTCCAGCCGTCCTCCTGCTCCAGCCGCCGGCCTGTCTGGCGGGGCAGGGGCAGCGCCATGACCAGGCCCGTTCCGCGAGCCGATTCCGAGCATGCTGGAGAACCCCAGCTCCGGCCTGATGCTCCGCTTCCTGCTCAACCTGCTCTGGTTCGTGCTCGGCGGGGCCTTGATGGGGCTGGGTTGGTGGCTGGCCGGACTGGTGGCAGCCGTCTCGATCGTCGGCATCCCCTGGGCGCGGGCCTGCTTCGTGATCGGCAGCTTCTCGTTCTGGCCGTTCGGCTACCAGGCGGTCAGTCGCCGGGAGCTGACCGGAACGCTCGATCTCGGCACCGGTCCCCTCGGTCTGGTGGGCAATGTGATCTGGTTCCTGCTGGCCGGCTGGTGGCTGGCGATCGGCCATCTCAGCTCGGCCCTGGCCTGTTTCGCTTCGATCGTCGGCATTCCCTTCGGCATCCAGCATCTCAAGCTGGCCCTGATCGCCCTCGCCCCGATCGGCCTGCAGGTGGTGCCGGTGCGGCGCTGAGGTCCGAGGGGCGCCGCTGGCTGGGCGGCCACGGCGGCCACGGCGGCCAGGGCGGCCACGGCGGCCACGGCCGGCAGGGGCCAGCAGGGGCCGGGCAGGGCCCTCGCTGGTGGCCGCCCAGCTGACGCGGGCGTGGGTCTGCCCACGCTGGGCCGATGGCCGGCGGTCGGGGCGGGTCTGACCTAGGACGGAACTGTGGCGGTTCCGTCCTGCGGCGGTGGCTGAGATGGTCGATGCTGATCGCAACGGGCCGATCCAGCCGCCGGCAAGGGCGACCGCTCCCTCGGCGCTGACCAGCGGCGACCATGCCCTCCAGCTGATCCAGCAGCAGCTGCGGCGGCTGGTCAAGCTGCGGCCGGAGGTTCTGGCCGACCACGACCCCGAGCCCCTGCACCAGCTGCGGGTCAGCCTGCGGCGGCTGCGCACCGCCCTGGGCCAGTTCGCGCCGGCCCTGGAGCTGCCCGAGGGCGTCGATCGGCGCCGCATCGCCGCCGTGGCACGGCGCACCGGTCAATGCCGCGATCTTGATGTGCTCCGCCAGCGGCTCGATGAGCGGCTCGGGCCGTTGCTCCCGGCCGACGAGCGGCGGCACCTGCAGAGAACGCTCGACCGCCTGAAACAGGAGCGGACCCATGCCTTCGCCACCCTGGTGGCGACCCTCCAGGGCGGGCGCTACCGGCGGTTGCTGGAACGCCTCCACCGCTGGCAGCAGCGGCCGCGGTTCACGCCCCTGGGGGAGCTGCCCCTCGAGCCCTGGCTGGTCGATTGGCAGGCGCCATTCAGCGCCGGGCTGTTTCTCGATCCGGGATGGCGGGCCACCGACCCCAGCGACGACAGCCTGCATGGGTTGCGCAAACGGATCAAGGGGGCCCGCTATGCCCTCGAACACCTGCAGCCCTGGTGTGCACCAGAGCTGCTGCGCTGGTTGGAGGAGCTGCGCCAGGCCCAGGGGCACCTGGGGGATCTCCATGATCTGCAGGTGCTGCAGCTCGCCATCGGCCGCAGCCGCTGGCTGCGCGGGCTCCGGCAGCTGCCGGCGTTGCGCGCCGAGCTCGACGCCGAGCAGCGGCTCCATTGGCAGCGTTGGCGGGAACTGGCCCTGCGCCTGCACGCCGATCGCAACCGCCAGACCCTCCACCGCCAGCTGCTGGCCCTGGGCCCGGATCGGCCCCTTCCCTCCGCCGCAGAGCCGACCGGCCGGCCGGCAGCGGCCATCGCATCCGGCGGCTGATCCGGCCCATGGCCTGGCCCGCTGGTGAAGCCGCCGTTCCCCGGGGCCGGGCCAGGGCCATCGCCGCGCCATGCCGCCGGGGCGGGGCCAACGTCCAGCCCGCAGTGCCCGCAAGCCCGCGCTGCCCGGATTGAAAACGGTGGAGTGCGGTGGAGTGTGGTGGAGTTCGCTGGGATCAGCTCCATGGCGTTGCCGCTGCGCCAGCCTGAAAGCCGCCAGCCACCGGCCTGGATCGCCGCGGCAGCCCCCGAGCCCCAGGCCGGCGAGGCCGCCGCCGCCCCGATCGGAGCATCGAGATCTCCTGGCTGAGCGGCGGGCTGAAGGGCTGGCGCTCCGCCGCCGGATCCTTCAGCGAGAGGCTGATGGCCCAGCCATCAAGGGGCGATCGCCGTGGCGACGCTGGCCGTGCAGCCCACCCCCGGCTCCATGCCCTGGCCGAACGGATCCCCAGCGCCCAGATCTGCGAGAACGGCTTGATGCGGCGCAGGGATCGGCCGTGGTGGTGTTCCTCCCGCCACCGCCTGGATCGGCGCCCTGAACCGCCCGGCCCCCGGCCCCTCGTTCAGATGCCGCTGGCCAGCCGCCAGAGGAGGGAACCATTGAGGGCCACGATCACGGCAGCGCAGGTCCAGCCGGTCAGCTGCAGCCAGGCCGGTGATTGCAGATCGCGCATCCAGCCCCGCCGGCCGCAGAAATAGACGAGCGGGATCACGGCAAAGGGCAGCTGCAGGCTGAGCACCACCTGGCTGAGGACCAGCAGATGGGCCGTCGCCCGCTCGCCGATCCACAGCACCGTGGCGACGGCGGGGATCAGGGCGATGGCCCGGGTGAGCAGGCGCCGTTGCCAGTCCGGAAGGCGCAGGTTGAGGAAACCCTCCATCACCACCTGGCCCGCCAGGGTGGCCGTGAGCGTGGAGCTCTGGCCGGCTGCCAGCAGGGCGACCGCCCAGCCCCTGTGCGCTGATCCGCAGCCGCGGGTGGATCAGCCGGCGCCGCTCCCCATGATCAGGAAGTCCTGTTCCAGCCCTGGCCGGGGCGGCGAACTCGCACGGGTCCGAACAGGATCAGGGGGATGTCGGATCTGGCTGGCCCCGTGGACCTGAGCATTGGCTGCCGAATCGCCTTCCACTGCGAGGCCTCCACCCCCCTGCTGGCCCTGGTCCATCCCCACGCCAGCCTGGTGGAGCACCTGCTGGGGCCTGAGTGCCTGGAGCTGCAACCCGATCGCTTTCACGAGGTGCTGGCCGACCAGTCCGGAAACCGCTGGTGTCGCCTGCTGGCGGCGGAGGGCAGCACCAGCCTCCGCTACGCCGCCACGATCCAGCGGCCCGATGCCACCGATCCGGTGCTGCCTGGCGTGCCGGCCTGCCCGGTGGAGGCCCTGCCGATCGACACCTACCGCTACCTCAACGCCAGCACCTACTGCGACACCCCGGCCCTGATGGATCTGGCCTGGAACACCTTCGCCGGCATCCCCCGCGGCTGGCCGCTGGTGCAGGCCATCACCGACTGGGTGCACAACCGCATCCGCTTCGATTACGACGCCATCCATCCCCACAAGCGGGCCAGCGATGCCCTGGCGGAAGGGGCCGGGGTCTGCCGCGACTACGCCCACCTGGCGATCAGTCTCTGCCGCTGCCTGAACATTCCCGCCCGCTACTGCACCGGCTACCTCGGCTACACCGGCATCCCGCTCAGCGCGGCGCCGGTGGATTTCTCGGCCTGGTTTGAGGCATTTCTCTGCGACCGCTGGTATGTGTTCGATGCCCGCCACAACATCCCCCGCTGCGGTCGGGTGTTGATCGGCCGCGGCCGCGATGCCGCCGATGTGCCCTTTCTCCGCTCCTTCGGCGCCCACCAGCTCCGGGGCTTTGAGGTGATCACCGAGGCGATTCCTGAAGCGACCTCCAGGCCAGCCTGCGGGCCATCGTTGGAGGCGATCAACGAGTCGATCAGCGAAACGACCCGCGAATCGACCCGCGAATCGATCAGCGAATCGACCCGCGAACCGATCAGCGAACCGACCCGCGAATCGACCGCAGGCCTGAGACACCTGGCCTGACCACTGCCCAGGCCCTTGGCCTGATCGCTGCCCAGGCCGCCGGCCTGATCGCTGCCCAGGCCGCCGCGGCGAGCGCCATGGCACCGGGCCGCTCTGCCCAGGCGTTCCGACAGCGGCAGCCGGGCCCCGGCGGTGGCCTGCAGGCCGGAGGCCATCGGGGCAGCAGCGACCCTCTGCCCCCAACCATGCGCCCCAGGCGCAAGGCCCCCAGCCCAGCCCTGGCCCCTTCACCCTTCAGGGCCGCCCTTCGACCTGGCCGCCACCCCAGCGCAACCGGGGCCGCAGCCACAGGGCCCCATAGACCAGGGCCACCAGCACCGGCACCTCGATCAGCGGCCCGATCACGCCGGCCAGGGCCTGGCGGGAGCTCACCCCCCAGACGCTGACGCTGACGGCGATCGCCAGTTCGAAGTTGTTGCCGGCGGCGGTGAAGGCCAGGGTGGCGGCCTGGGGATAGGAGAGGCCGCGGCGCTGACCCAGCAGCAGGGCCAGGCTCCACATGATCAGGAAATAGAGCAGCAGCGGCAGCGCTACCCGCGCCACGGTGAGGGGATCGCGGCTGATCGCCTCCCCTTGCAGGGCAAACATCACCACGATCGTGAACAGCAGGCCGTAGAGCGCCAGCGGGCCGATCCGCGGCAGGAAGCGCTGTTCGTACCAGCGCCGCCCCTTCCAGCCCACCCCGATCCGGCGGCTCAGGTAACCCGCCAGCAGGGGCAACCCCAGGAAGATCAGGACAGCCTTGGCGATCGCCGCCATCGAGAAGGACACCGCCTGGCCGGCCAGCCCCAGCCAGGCCGGCAGCACGCTGAGATAGAAGCTGCCGAGCAGGGCATAGGCCAGCACCTGCACGATCGCGTTGATCGCCACCAGCAGGGCTGCCGCCTCCCGATCGCCGCCGGCCAGATCGATCCAGATCAACACCATCGCGATGCAGGGGGCCAGGCCGATCAGGATCAGGCCGGCGCGGAACTCCGGCTCGCTGGGCAGGCACAGCCAGGCCAGGGCGAACATCAGCAGCGGACCCACCCCCCAGACCAGGGGCAGGGCCAGCTGCAGCAGACGGCGATCGGCCAGCACCCGTCCCATCTCCTCGTAACGCACCTTGGCGAGCACCGGATAGAGCATCAGCAGCAGGCCCAGGGCGATCGGCAGCGAGGTCTGGCCGATCTGCACGCCCCCGAGCAGCCCCTGCACCGCCGGCACCTGCCGCCCGAGCACCACCCCGGCGGCCATCGCCAGCAGGATCCAGAGCGGCAGGAAACGATCCAGGAGCGACAACCGTTCGATCACCCCCTGCGGTTCCGGGGGCATCGCATCGCTGGGGGTGGGGGTCATGGGTTGAGCAGCTCCTCGCGCCAGCCAGTGTCGAGCCGCCAGCGGCGACGCTGGTGGGGATGGTCGCTGAGTTGCAGCTGTTCCACCTGCTCCAGGCGGATGCGCAGCAGCACAAAGGCCTCGGGCAGCGGTTCCGTGTCGGCGATCTCCTGCGGAAAGGGGGCATCGCGATCGAGGGGTTGCCCCGGCGGCGGCCAGCCCCAGAGGGCGCGGCCGCCGGGGCTGAGGGCCTGCCAGTGGCGCTGCCGCTCCGCCAGGTCCTGGTCGGCGGCCAGCGGCTGCCACCGGCCCCGCAACCGGAACTGGCAGCGGGCCCTGGGCAGCAACCAGCAGAGTTCCACCGCCGGTTGGCGGGCCAGCTCCGCCACCTTGGCGCTGCGGCCATCGCTGAGCAGATCGAGGGCCGCCGCTCCGGCCCAGCCCCGCCAGACCAATGTGCGCACCCGCGGGCGGCCATCGGCGGCGACCGTGGCCAGCTGCAGCCAGCGGGCCTGGGGGGAGCGCCCCTCCCGCTCCCGGGCCGCCCGCAGCAGCGGTCGCCAGGGGGGCAGGGCTTCTGGGGGGGCCATGGCGGCGGGCGGCGGGGGTGCTCCCATCGAAGCGTCCCGGGGCTGGGGCCGCAGGCGTGGCGGTGGGGTCAGGGACGTTCCCGGGATCCTGGCCTGTGGGCTGGTTCGGTGATCGGCAGCGGCTGCAGATCCGATGTTTCCGACATCGCGAGCCCGGAGTTCCCTTCACCGATGCAGCCGGCCAGCTCCCGTCGCAGCCGTCGGATGCGCTCGCCGGTGTGCTCGTGTTGCGCCACCCAGAGGATCGGCACCAGCAGCAGGGAGAACCCCAGGGAGGGCACCGCCAGCAGCAGGCTGAGAGCGGTGCAGAGGTTGGGGCAGAGGTAGGCGGGATCCGGGCCGGTGCCGCCGAGGCCCAGAGCACGGGCCCGATCGACGACGGCCTGCTCTTCCGGGGGAAGGAAGCCCATGGCGGTGGCCACCGGCAGGACACCGGCCAGCATCGCCGCCCTGGCGCCTCGGCTACGGGGCCAGCGATCACCCGCCGCTGTGTTCCACCTCACCTGGGCCCAGGTTCCTGCCACCCTCTACTGGTTCAGCGAGTGTTCAAGCCTGCGTGAACGGCCCATTCCCCTTCGCCCGGAGGGTTCACGCTGGAGATCCCACCGCCCGGGGGTCCAGCGAGCAGCGCGCCCAACGTGCTGGGGCAGATCTGGAGGTGCCGACCGCCGATGGCTCCAGCCGAACGCGGCCGGTGAGGGGCTCTGATCCAGGCCAGCCGGCGGGCCGCGGACTGGTGCTGCTGCTGGTGGCCCTGGCGGCCTGTGCCCTGTTTGTGAGTGGACTGGGCCAGAGCAGTCTGGTGGATGAAACACCGGCCCTGTTTGCCGCCGCCGCAAGGCGGATGGCTGAAAGCGGTGACTGGCTGATCCCCCAGGTCAACGGTCTGCCCCGTTACGACAAGCCACCCCTGATCTACTGGCTGATGGGGGCCCTCTATGCCCTGCCCGGCGCCGCCCGCTGGGATCCCCTCGGCAGTTGGGCCGCCCGCCTTCCCTCCGCCGTCGCTACGGGGATCACGATGATGACCCTGGCGGATACGGTGCTGCGCTGGCCCCAGTCCGCCGACGGCCGCTCGACCCCAGCGCCAGGGGATCGGATCCCCCAGGCCCTGGGGGCCGCCCTGGCTTTTGGCCTGAGCCCGCTGGTGCTTCTCTGGGGCCGCAGCGAGGTGAGCGATGGCCTGTTCACCGCCACAGTGGCGATGAGCCTGTTGCTGGCCTGGCGCACCTATGCGGCGGAGGCTGGACCGTGGTGGCCCTGCTGGTTCGCCCTGGCCCTGGCGGTGCTGAGCAAGGGGCCCGTGGCCTTGTTGCTCTTTCCCCTGACCCTCGTTCTGTTCCTGGGGCTTGGGGCCTGCGGCGCCCGTCTGTGGAACCGGCTGCGGCCGTTGCCGGGACTGGCCCTCAGCCTCGGCCTCGCCCTGCCCTGGTATGGCCTGGCCCTGTGGCGGGAGGGTGAGCCCTACTGGCAGAGCTTCTTCGGGTACCACAACCTTCAGCGCTACACGCGGGTGGTGAACAACCACCAACAGGGCTGGTGGTTTTTTCTGGCCATGCTTCTGCTGGCCAGCCTGCCCTACACCCCCCTGCTGCTGCTCAGCCTGCACCGTGTGCTGCGGATGGCCCGCCGTCCGCTGGAGCCGGCCCGGTCCCTGGGGCGTTTCAGTGCCGCCTGGTTGCTGGCGGTGCTGCTGTTTTTTTCGTTCTCAGCCACCAAGTTGCCCAGCTACTGGCTGGTGGCCACCCCGGCCGCAGCCCTGCTGGTGGCCCTGCCCTCGGCAGCTGGCTGGGGCCGGCGATCCCCCGCCGCCCGAGCTGCCCGAGCTGACCGGGCTGACCGGGCTGACCGGGATCACCGGGATCACCGGGATGGCCAGCGAGCCCGGCGGGAGCTGCCTCTGGCGATGGCCCTGGCCGTGGCTCTGCTGTCGCTGCTGGGCGCAGGCCTGGCAGCGGCCCCCCTCTGGCTGCCTCTGATCGACGATCCCAGCCTGCCCGACCTGGCTGAAACCCTGGCACCTGAACCCTGGCTGCCCCTGGGGGCCGCCGTGTGCCTGGCAGCGGCCCTGGTGCTCGCCGTTCCGCCACGCCGCAGTCCATCCAGGCGACTGCTGCAGAGTCAGGCCGTCCTGTCCCTGCTGGTGCCCCTGCTGCTGCTGCCCGCCTGGCGGATCGGCGATCAGCTGCGCGGCGCCCCGATCAGAAGGTTGGCCGCGACGGCCCGAGCCCAGGCTGCCCCAGGGGAGGCGCTGGCGATGGTGGGAATGATGAAACCATCCCTGCATTTCTACAGCTGGCGCACGGTGCTTTACGAGGGCCGCAGCCGATCGGCCCTGGTCAACCTGGCCGATCGGTTGGCTTCTGAATCGCGGCCGGGCCTGGAGCCCAGCCCCGTCGGCCGGCAGCCCAGTCTGCTGCTGGTGATTGATGCCACCACCGCCGAGCAGCCCCATTGGCGCGACCGGCGGGGCCGGGAGCTGGATCGGGCCGGCCCCTACCGGTTGTGGCGCCTGGATCGGCTCTGGCTGGAGGAGCGGGCCCGCTGGTTGCGCAGCCAGGGGCGTGGTCCCACCTGGCGGCAGCCGCGACCGGAGCGGTTCTGAGCGGTTCTGAAGCTGCCGCTGCCATGCCCGGCGTTGGCCTGGTGGCGTCGGGTCGCTCCAGGGCGTGAGCTCCAGCCTGCAGGCTCCAGTGCGCTGCGGATCGGCCGCGCCCATCCCGACCAGCTGCTGGCGCAGGACCGAGGCGAACCGATGCCATCAATCTGGGGCTGGACCAGGGCGAGGCCCAGGGAACCAGGGCAAGCGTTCCGGCGCGCCGCGCGCGCTCAGCGGAGCCAGCTGCTGAACCAGCGGCTGCAGACATGGCGGATGGCGCGCCGCAGATGCGCAGGGTTCTGGTGGATTCCGGCTTCCTGGCGGGTGACCACCAGCGCAACGCGCCCCTTGGAGCGGTGAGCCGTGAGCCGTGGCGGAATTGAAGCCAACAACCCCTTCCGGAGAACCCGCTGCCGGTGGATGACGCCCCTGTGGCTGAACGGAACGAATGCTGCGCCGATCTGCCAGCTGATGTCGCTGACCTCACCCTGGTTGCACCCTGGGACCATCGGGATCTGTCTGAAGGAGATCCTCTACCTGGATGGGGATGTTGATGGATATCGACGCTTCAGGCGAGAGGCCATGTCAGCGGCTGCGGCTGGGCCAGCAGGGTGGTAAGCGTGGGGGCGGTTGTTGGGGGGCAGGGTTAGCGGCAGGTGGCTGGAATGGCTGGGGTGGCTAGTGTCCAGCCAGTGGCTGAATGGCAGCATGCGGGCCCAGCTCCGCAGGCGGGAGTCACCACGGCTCTGGCCGATCTCGAGGCGCCCACTGTCTGGCGATCGCCCCTGCACGGCCGGCCCAGATCAATCCCTGTCGCTGCAGTTGGTGGCGCAGCAGGGCGGGCCCGATAGCGGTGCTCCCAACCCGGACACCTGGGCGCTGCGGGTCAGGCCAGCAAGGCCAGCAATCAGCAGGGATATGATGCATCGAAGCCACGGTGATGGCCTCAGCCCTTGTCGCCACCCGCACTGTTCTGATGGCTGCCAATCGTCGCCTGCAAACCCTGGGCGAAGCGGATCTCGATGCGCTGATCGCTGAGCTGCAGCAACAGGGCAGCACCGAGCTCATTCTTCTCGGGCCTCAGGTATCGGTTGCAGCCAATCCAGATCACTGGCCCGACACCTGGGCTCAGGCCTCTGTGGTGTATCAGCTGCGGGAGGTCGTGCCTGGGTTGGCTCAGCGCTTGGCAACGCTCAGCAAGCTCACCTCCCTCGACCTGAGCGGCAACAGGATCGATGCTGCGGGAGCGGCCTCTTTGGCGGCCCTCAGCCAGCTCACCTCCCTCGACCTGAGCGGCAACAGGATCGATGCTGCGGGAGCGGCCTCCCTGGCGGCCCTCAGCCAGCTCACCTCCCTCAACC
>CAIZQU010000098.1 GCA_903935205.1 uncultured cyanobacterium
CATTGGGGATCCAGGCGATTCTTCTAAGCCAGAAAAGGCTGATTAGGGCCCATCTTAACCAAAGACAGCAGCTAGAATCAACTGCGCTGCAGTGGATATGGCTTTCTCAGCAAGCCCTACCTATAGATTCTTACCTGCCTGCCATTGAGTGCCAGCCCCTCTTTCCGCCCTCGGGGCGGTTCATATCATGGCCCTGGTTCCACAGGTCTATTTTCAACAACGGAGTTCGATGCTGGTCATTCTTCTCGCCGGTGGTGATAACAGCACTCAAGCAAAAGATATTATATCTCCGCAGGATCTTGCTCGTAACTTCAAGGAGGATGAATGATGGCGACGACGTCCGCACCCTATGACGTTGCCGAGCTCCTGGAGACTCCTGTAGAGATGGCTGCCTATCTGCAGGCCTGTATTCAGGAATCAGACGGGGATGCTGCCTTCATTGCAAAGGCATTGGGAGATATTGCTCATGCCAAGGGGATGACCCAGATCGCCATTCGGCAACGTAGTCAACATTCCATTTTCTGATTCAGACCCATCAAAACCCAAGAGCAGCACAACCATCCCTGGACTGGGCCGATCACCGGCTTGCAGCAATCCATGCATTAAGGCGATGCAGGCATTGGGCTGGCATCTAACCAGCCCTGGCGATCGCACGCGATCCGGATCCATGACACCAGAAGGCCAGGGGATTAGGCCTCTGCAGACGCTGTTTTGGTGATGGCTTCATGGCCGGGACTGCTCTGAACTGCACTGGCATCAGACCACGCCAATCAGCACAGGCGTATGGGCCGTGAAGCCCGGCGGACGACTCCGGCTGATCCGATAGCTCTCGGGAGCACCGATGCAGTGCAGGGCCGCAGCATTGCCGAGCTGTTCCGATGGCGACAAGGGCGACCGGATGCGGATCCTCAGCCCAGCGCAAGGCCGCTGATCGCCGGTACGATCAGCCCCAGCAGCGATGCCCTCCCCCTGACGCGATCCCGCCCCCTGCTGTTGGTCCGGGTGTGGAGGGCATGGCTGCCATCCGTGGCACCGCCCGTGCAAACGGCGGCCCCGGCGGGGTCTGCGGCCGCTGCTGCGACCCTGCGCGGTGCAGGGCTGGCCGCGATGGGGCTTGGTGGTGCATTGGCGCTGCTGACGACGACCCTGGGAGCCGGGGCGCTCGCCGGCGCACGGGATACAGCGTTGGCTACGGCACTGGATTCCCCACTGGATAGGCCACTGGAGACACCGCGCAGCGAATGGTGGCACGGGCTACAGCGTCAGCTGCTGGCCCAGGCTCCGCTGGCGGTCGCTCGGCGCTCGGCGCTGGTGATCGGCAATGGCGCCTATGCGGAGGAGCGCCTGGCCAATGCGGTGAATGATGCCGAGGCGGTGGCGCGCACCTTGGAGAAGATCGGCTTTGCGGTGACATTGGTGCGCAATGCCGACAAGCGCAAGATCGATGAGGCGGTGCAGGCATTCAGCCGGCGGTTGGGGCCAGGTGAAATCGGCTTGTTTTATTTCGCCGGCCATGGCGTGCAGGTGGAGGGCGAGAACTATCTGGTGCCGATCGATGCCCAGCTCAATCTCCAGAGCGATGCCTATTACGACGCCGTGCCGTTGGGCAAGGTGATCAACGCCGTGGAGGCCACCAATGCCAGCGCCAAGATCATCATCCTCGATGCCTGCCGCAACAACCCCTTCTACCGCCGCTGGCGCTCCACCACCCGCGGCAGCGCCATGCGCGGCCTGGCCCCTCCGGCAACCTCGGGCAACGGCGGCACCTTGATCGCCTTCTCCACCGCCCCCGGCCAGGAGGCGGCCGATGGCCTCGGCACCAGCCCGCATTCACCCTTCACCACCCAGCTGCTGCGGCACCTGCGCACGCCGAATCTGGAGGTGGGTCTGCTGTTCCGCCTCATCCGGGGCGATGTCAAGCAGGCCACCGGCAATCGACAGATTCCATGGGAATCGGGGTCGCTGGTGGGGGAGGTGGTGTTGAACCCGCGGGCTGCTGCGCCGGCCTTCGCTGTCCAACAGCCGGAAGCCAGAACCTCCGCGCAGCGGCCTGTGCCGGCGCCTTTGTCGCCGAACCCTGCCGAAGCGGCGGCTCCTGCGGCGCCCCTGTTGCGACCGGAGCCCGCGCCGGCCGCCCCCGCACCGATCGCCCCGACTCCTGAGCGCGGGCTGGTCTATGCGCTGCAGGGCCATGGCGACCAGGATGTGAATGCTGTGGCCTTCAGCCCCGACGGGCGGCGCATCGTCTCCGGCTCTGCCGACACCCTGCGCCTCTGGGATGCCAGCAGCGGCCGGCCGATCGGCTCCCCCCTTCAAGGCCATACAAA
>CAIZQU010000099.1 GCA_903935205.1 uncultured cyanobacterium
CGTTCCGTAAAGCTTCAGAAACTCGGGCACAGAGAGCCCTTTCTGGAACTGAATGGCATTTCGGCCCATAACTCGGATGGTATTTGTGTACCACTCTACGGCCTGGCTGGGCCGGTTGCGGAGCTTGCTGCGTAATCAAGTTCCAGGATCACGCGACCGCGATCGGTCATCACCACCAGGGCATCGGAGCAGCGCACCAGTTCCGCCATGACCCGACGCTGGTCATCGGTTGGCTCCTGCAGCACCGTGTGCAGGGTGGTGACCACCGGTTGCCGCAGCCGCCGCAGCAGATTGATCAGATGGGCGCCGGCGGGACCGCCAAAGATGCCGAACTCATGCTGCACGCACAGCAGATCGGCATGGGAAAGGGTGAGGAAGTCAGCCGCTCGCCGGTAGGCGGTGAGGTCCCGTTCCGGGATCTCGAAGCGCACCTCCTCGGGGTAGTCGTAGTGCTGGCCAGGGTCGGTGACCGCCACCACCGGGCAGTGCCAGCGCGGCCGCCTCAAGGCCAGAGCGTTGCGCAGATCTCGGGTGAAGGTGGCGATCCCGCAGCGCCTGGGGGGAAATCGCCCAGGAAGGCCACCCTGCAGAAGCTGTCGACCGGCATCGAAGAAGGGGGTCGCCAGGGCGGAAGGTATCAACTCCCGACCGGATGGCGGCGACCGGATGGCGGCGAGCGGACCTGGGGGAATCCCCCCGATCAGGCGGCCGCCAGGCAGCTCTCCAGCGGCTGCCAGCGCAGGCTGCGGGAGCCGCCCATCTCCACCACCACCTTCAGGCGGGGCTCGCGACGGGTGAGGGCCAGCAGGGAGGCGAGCTCGGCATTGGAAAGCACCTGGCCCTCCAGCAACCAGAGCAGGATCGGCGCCTCACCCTCCAGATCGGCTCCGAGCTGGGGCATCACCCGCTGCACCTCCCCGACGGCGGCGCCCCGGCCGACGCTCTGGTGGCCCAGATGGGGGGGGCGGACGCCGTGAAGCTGGAACAGATAGGCCTCAGGATCCCCCAGGCCGCGAGCTGATGTGAGATGGGCGCGGTAGCCGGCGGCCCGCAGCCGACGCATCAGACGGGTTTCGGCTCCCCCCTCCAGGGGGGCGAACAGGGCCAAGGCTCCGGCTCGTTCCAGCGCATCGCGGAAAGCTCGACCTGAGAGCAGGAGGGGCATCGGGCGTCTCCGATCGGGGTGTCCAGTCTGGCAGCCCCGGCCTTCAGCAGGGGGGCATAAGGCGATGGGGTATGATTGATGCTTGTGCTACAGCCTGCGCCCGTCCGCTAGCCGGGCCTCCAGAGCGTGGCACAGGGGTTGTCTGTGACGACGACCTCTCCAGGCCAGAACGTCGTGGGCCCAGAGGCATTCAGCCTCGCCCGCCCTCCACGTCGGGAAACTGCCGCACCGGCCATGGATCTCCGCCAGGACGATCCAATCGGAACCGGTCCGATCAAGTCCCAGCCCGCTGATTCGCCTCGCTAGCCCCAGGCCTGCCGGCATCGGTCCCCCACCGATCCCAACGGTCCGACCTGCGATCCCTCGACTCAGCCTCAGCCCGCCGCGACCCGGAACCGCCGGACGTCTCGCCTGGCAGCGGAGTTTTCCGCCCGCTCGCCATCGCCGGACCCCGTCAGTCCCAGCGGCATTCGTCCAGCTGGCGCTTCTCCCCCTCCCATGTCCATCGGCATTCTCGGGAAGAAATTGGGCATGTCCCAGTTCTTCGACGATGAAGGCAGGTCCATCCCGGTCACCGTGATCGAGGCTGGCCCCTGCCGCATCACCCAGCTCAAAAATGACGCCACCGACGGCTACAGCGCCGTCCAGATCGGTTTCGGCGAGATTCGCGAGAAATTGGTCAACAAACCGGCCCGCGGCCACCTGCAGCGCTCTGGCAGGGAGCCCTTGCGCCACCTGCGCGAGTACCGCACCGAGGCCCTCGACGGACTGGAGCTCGGCGCTGCGATCACGGTCGCTGCCTTCGAAGCCGGCCAGAAGGTTGACGTCAGCGGCGACACCATCGGTCGCGGTTTCGCCGGCTATCAGAAGCGCCACGGTTTCAGCCGCGGCCCGATGAGCCACGGCTCGAAGAACCACCGCGAACCGGGATCCACCGGAGCCGGCACCACGCCGGGTCGCGTCTACCCCGGCAAACGCATGGCTGGCCGCTACGGCGGCAAGCAGATCACCACCCGTGGGCTCACCATCCTCAAGGTTGATGCGGAGCGCAACCTTCTGGTGGTGAAGGGCTCGGTTCCCGGCAAGCCCGGTGCCCTGCTCGACATCCGCCCGGCCAAGCGGGTGGGCAGCAAAGCGGCGTCCTGAGGAGGAGAACCATGGCCAATGTTGTTGTACATGACTGGCAGGGCAAGGAGAGCGGCAAAGCCTCCCTCGACCTGAAGGTCGCCCGAGAGACGGCGGCGGCGGATCTGATCCACCGCGCCGTCGTCCGCCAGCTCGCCCACGCCCGCCAGGGCACGGCCAGCACCCTGACCCGGGCCGAGGTGGCTGGGGGCGGTCGCAAGCCCTACAAGCAAAAGGGCACCGGTCGCGCCCGCCAGGGTTCGATCCGCACCCCCCTGCGGCCCGGCGGTGGCATCGTCTTCGGTCCGAAGCCTCGCAGCTACACGATGGCGATGAACCGCAAGGAGCGTCGCCTGGCCCTGCGCACCGCCCTGATGAGCCGCATCGAGGACATCGTGGTGGTCAAGGGCTTCGGCCAGGGGCTCGACACCCCGAAAACCCGGGAGATCACAGCGGCCCTCAGCCGCCTCGGCATCGAGGCCGGCAGCAAGGTGCTGGTGATCCTCGACAACGCCTCCGAGGCGGTGCGGTTGTCGATCCGCAACCTCGAGAAGGTCAAGCTGATCGCCGCCGATCAGCTCAACGTCTTCGATCTGCTCCACCACAGCAAGCTGCTGGTGAGCGAGGAAGCGCTCGCGAAGATTCAGGAGGTTTACAGCGATGGCTGAACGTTTTGCCGACCGGCTCGCGGATGTGATCCGCAGGCCACTGATCACCGAGAAGGCCACCCGCGCCCTCGAGCTGAATCAGTACACCTTTGAGGTCGACCATCGGGCTGCCAAGCCTGATATCAAGGCGGCCGTCGAAACGCTTTTCGACGTCAAGGTCGTCGGCGTCAGCACCATGAACCCACCCCGTCGCACCCGTCGGGTGGGACGCTTCGCCGGCAAACGCGCCCAGGTGAAGAAGGCGGTGGTGCGCCTCGCCGAAGGCAACGCCATCCAGCTGTTCCCAGAGGCCTGAGGGGTCTGAAACGACATGGCAATCCGCAACTACAGACCCATCACTCCCGGCACGCGCACCCTTGTGGTCAGCGACTTTGCCGAGGTCAGCGGCCGCGGCCGCGAACGCACCCTGGTGGTGGCCAAGCATCGCCACAAGGGACGCAACAACCGTGGTGTGATCACCTGCCGCCACCGGGGTGGCGGCCACAAGCGCCTCTATCGCATCGTTGATTTCCGTCGCGACAAGCACGGCATCGAGGCGAAGGTGGCGGCCATCCACTACGACCCGCACCGCAACGCCCGGCTGGCCCTCCTCTACTACAAGGACGGCGAAAAGCGTTACATCCTGGCCCCCGCTGGCATCAGCATCGGTCAGAGCGTGATCTCCGGGCCCGAGGCCCCGATCGAAACCGGCAACGCCCTGCCGTTGTCCGCGATTCCGCTGGGCTCCAGCGTTCACAACGTTGAGCTCTACGCCGGTCGTGGTGGCCAGATGGTGCGCACCGCCGGTGCCAGCGCCCAAGTGGTGGCCAAGGAGGGCGATTACGTCGCCCTCAAGCTGCCCTCCACGGAGGTCCGCCTGGTGCGCCGCGAGTGCTACGCCACCCTCGGCGAAGTGGGAAACAGCGAGAACCGCAACACCTCCCTGGGCAAGGCCGGTCGCAAGCGTTGGCTCGGCCGTCGCCCCGAGGTGCGCGGCAGCGTCATGAACCCCTGCGACCACCCCCACGGTGGTGGTGAGGGCCGGGCGCCGATCGGCCGCTCCGGGCCCGTCACCCCGTGGGGCAAGCCAGCCCTTGGCCTCAAGACCCGCAAGCGGAACAAGCCGAGCAATCGGTTCGTGCTCCGGAAACGTCGCCGCACCTCCAAGCGGAGCCGTGGCGGTCGCGACTCCTGATGACCCACACCGCTCTGCCGTACGCCTGAACCGCCATGGGACGCTCACTCAAGAAAGGCCCCTTCGTCGCCGACAGCCTGCTCCGCAAAGTCGAAAAGCAGAATGCCGCCGAGGACAAATCCGTGATCAAGACCTGGTCGCGGGCCTCCACAATCCTGCCGATGATGATCGGCCACACCATTGCCGTGCACAACGGCAAGGCCCACGTGCCCGTCTACGTGACGGAGCAGATGGTGGGTCACAAGCTGGGCGAATTCGCCCCAACCCGCACCTTCCGCGGCCACATCAAAGACAAGAAGGGAGGCCGCTAAAGCGATGGCTATCACCAACCCCAACACCCAGGCCATCGCCCATGGCCGCTACATCCGAGGCTCCGTCTCCAAGGTGCGGCGGGTGCTCGATCAGATCCGCGGTCGCACCTATCGCGACGCCCTGATCATGCTCGAATTCATGCCCTACCGCTCCACCGGGCCGATCACCAAGGTGCTGCGCAGCGCCGTGGCCAATGCCGAACACAACCTCGGCCTTGACCCCTCCAGTCTGGTGATCAGCCAGGCCAGCGCTGACATGGGTCCCTCCATGAAGCGGTTCCGCCCTCGGGCCCAGGGCCGTGCCTACGCGATTAAAAAACAGACCTGCCACATCAGCATTGGTGTGGCGGCGCCCACCGCCTGACCCCCGAGGACACCGACCGATGGGACAGAAAATCCATCCAACCGGCCTGCGCCTGGGGATCACCCAGGAACACCGCTCCCGCTGGTACGCCCCGAGCAAGACCTATCCGACCCTTCTTCAGGAAGACGATCGGATCCGTCGATTCATTCACAAAAAATATGCCGCCGCTGGCATCAGCGATGTGCTGATCGCCCGCAAGGCCGACCAGCTGGAGGTCGAACTCAAGACGGCACGCCCCGGCGTGTTGGTGGGCCGCCAGGGCAGCGGCATTGAGGAGCTGCGCAGCGGAATTCAAACCACCCTCGGAGACCGCAGCCGCCAAGTCCGCATCAACGTGGTCGAGGTGGAACGGGTCGACGCCGATGCGTTTCTGTTGGCTGAATACATCGCCCAGCAGCTCGAGAAGCGCGTCGCCTTCCGCCGCGTCATGCGCATGGCGGTGCAGCGTGCCCAGAGGGCCGGAGTGCTGGGCCTGAAAATTCAGGTCGGCGGTCGCCTCAACGGTGCCGAGATCGCGCGCACCGAATGGACCCGCGAAGGACGTGTGCCCCTGCACACCCTGCGGGCCGACATCGACTACGCCACCAAGGTGGCCAGCACCACCTACGGGGTGCTGGGTATCAAGGTCTGGGTGTTCAAAGGGGAGGTGCTCCCCGGCCAGGCTCCACAGCTGCCCGCCGATGCCGCCCCACGGCGCCGCGCCAGCCGTCGGCCGCAACAGTTCGAAGATCGCTCCAACGAGGAGTGAGGGAGGTCTGAATCATGCTGAGTCCACGACGCGTCAAATTCCGTAAGCAGCAGCGAGGCCGCATGCGCGGCATCGCCACGCGCGGTAACACCATCGCCTTCGGCGAATTCGCCCTGCAGGCCCAGGAATGTGGCTGGATCACCTCCCGCCAGATCGAGGCCTCCCGTCGGGCGATGACCCGCTACGTCAAGCGGGGCGGAAAGATCTGGATCCGGATCTTCCCCGACAAGCCTGTCACCATGCGCCCGGCGGAAACCCGGATGGGTTCCGGTAAAGGCAACCCTGAGTTCTGGGTGGCCGTGATCAAGCCCGGTCGCATCCTGTTCGAGATGGGGGGTGCAGAAATCACCCCCGAGATCGCCCGCGAAGCGATGCGGCTTGCCCAATACAAGCTGCCGGTCAAGACCAAATTCATCAGCCTGGCCGACCAAGCGGCTGAATCACCCGCCGAGGCTGAGGCCGAGGCTTCTGTCCCCGTGCTCGCCCTGGAGTCCTGACCATGGCACGTCCCGCCATCGCCGAGGTGCGCAAGCTCACCGACGGCGACCTGAGCGAACGCATCGCCGCGACGCGGCGGGAGCTGTTCGATCTCCGCTTCCAGCAGGCCACCCGCCGCCTGGAGAATCCCCACCGGTTCAAGGAGGCCCGCATCAAGCTGGCCCACCTGCTCACGGTGCAACAGGAGCGTCAGCGCTCCGCAGCCTCCTGATCCCCATCACTCCCATGGCAAGCAAGGAAAGGGTCGGCACCGTCGTCAGCGACAAGATGGACAAAACGGTGGTGGTGGCGGTGGAGAACCGCTTCCCTCACCCCATCTATCAGAAGACGGTGAGCCGCACCACCCGTTACAAGGCCCACGACGAGACCAACACCTGCCGCGTCGGCGATCGGGTCCGCATCACCGAGACCAGGCCCCTCAGCCGCACCAAGCGGTGGCAGGTGGCCGAGGTTCTCACCAACACCAGCGCCGGCTGAGGAGCCCCCGATGATTCAGCAGGAAACCTTCCTCACGGTTGCCGACAACAGCGGCGCCAAGCGCATCCAGTGCATTCGTGTTCTGGGCACAAACCGCCGCTATGCCCACGTCGGTGATGTGATTGTGGCGGCCGTCAAGGACGCCATGCCCAACATGGGCGTCAAGAAATCGGATGTGGTCAAGGCCGTGGTGGTCCGCACCCGAGCCACCCTGCGTCGCGATACGGGGAATTCGATCCGGTTTGACGACAACGCCGCCGTCATCCTTGGCAACGACAACAACCCCAAGGGCACCCGCGTCTTCGGCCCCGTGGCCCGCGAGCTGCGGGAGCGCAACTTTACCAAGATCGTTTCCCTCGCTCCGGAGGTGATCTGAGATGGCCACCGCAACCCCGAAATCCCGCCCCCAGGTCCGCATCAAACTGCGCATCAAGAAGGGCGACACCGTACAGGTGATCACCGGCAAGGACAAGGGCAAAACGGGAGAGGTTTTGCGCACCCTGCCCTATGAAAACCGGGTGATTGTGCAGGGAGTGAACATTCGCACCCGCCATGTCAAGCCGACCCAGGAGGGTGAGAGCGGCCGCATCGTCAGCGAAGAGGCCTCCATCCACGCCTCCAATGTGATGCTCTACTCCACCGCCCAGAAAGTTGCCAGCCGCGTCGAGATCGTGGTCGACAAGGACGGCAACCGCCAGCGCCGCCTCAAGAAGACCGGGGAACTACTCGACTGATCCGATCAGCTGATCACCGTCCTGAATTCAGGCCCTGATCAGCCCCCCTGAGCGTCTCGCTCCTTCACCCCCACACCTCTTGCCCGCCTTCTGACCACGCCCAGAAGCGCAACCCCTTCCCCCGTCATGTCACTCAAACAGCGCTACCGGGAGACGATCCAGCCCAAGCTGCAAAAGGATCTCGCCCTCACCAACGTCCACGAAGTTCCCAAACTGGTCAAGGTCACGGTCAACCGGGGCCTCGGCGAGGCCGCCCAGAACGCCAAGGCTCTGGAGGCCTCCATCGCCGAACTCGCCACGATCACCGGTCAGAAGGTGGTGGTGACCCGTGCCAAGAAGGCGATCGCCGCCTTCAAAATCCGTGCTGGGATGCCGATCGGCGTCAGCGTCACCCTGAGGGGTGAGCGCATGTACGCCTTCCTGGAGCGCCTGATCAACCTGGCCCTGCCTCGCATCCGCGACTTCCGCGGTGTCAGTGCCAAGAGCTTCGACGGCAGGGGTAATTACACCCTGGGCGTAAGGGAGCAGATCATTTTTCCGGAAATCTCCTTCGACAAGATCGACGCCATCCGGGGCATGGACATCACCATCGTGACCACCGCCCGTAACGACGAAGAGGGCCGGGCCCTCCTCCGCGAAATGGGGATGCCGTTCCGCAGCAACTGAGCCCTCCTGTCACCACGTTCATGGCCAACCACGACCCCATTTCCGACATGCTCACCCGCATTCGCAATGCGAGTGAGAAGCGTCACGAGCGCACCAGGATCCCCGCTTCCAAGCTCTGCCGCAGCATCGCCAACGTGCTGCAACAGGAGGGCTTCATCGCAGCCATTTCCGAGGAAGGGGATGGCGTGAAAAAGGAGCTTGTTCTGGAGCTCAAGTACAGCGGCAAGCACCGTCAGCCCACCATCCGACGCGTCCAACGGGTGAGCAAGCCCGGTCTGCGCATCTACAAGAACACACGTCAATTGCCCAAGGTGCTGGGTGGCCTCGGCGTGGCGATCATCTCCACCTCCAGGGGTGTGATGAGCGACCGCGATGCCCGCAAGCAGGGTGTGGGCGGCGAAGTGCTCTGCTACGTCTACTGATCCCGGGAGGAACACCCATGTCACGTATCGGAAAAGCTCCAATCCCCATTCCCGACAAGGTGAGCGTCACCCTCGACGGCCTTTCGGTGACCGTCAAAGGCCCCAAAGGCGAGCTCAGCCGCGTCCTGCCCGATGGCGTCACGATCAGCCAGGAGGGCAGCACTCTCCAGGTGAATCCCGCCAGCGACAGCCGCCGTTCCCGCGAACGCCACGGCCTCAGCCGCACCCTGGTAGCCAACATGGTGACCGGGGTGCATGAAGGTTTCACCCGCAAGCTTGAGATCGTGGGTGTGGGCTACCGCGCCTCGGTGCAAGGCAAGAAGCTGGTGGTCAGCGCTGGCTACAGCCACCCGGTCGAAATGGTGCCTCCGGAGGGCGTCAGCTTCGCTGTCGAGAACAACACCACGGTTCTGGTCTCCGGCGCCGACAAGGAGGTGGTCGGCAACGAGGCCGCCAAGGTACGCGCCATCCGTCCCCCCGAGCCCTACAAGGGCAAGGGCATCAAATACGAGGGTGAGAAGATCCTCCGCAAGGCCGGTAAGACCGGTAAAAAATGAGGTCTGCACGCGCTCCCTTCGCCTGATTTCCCATGTCCGCCCCATCCCGCAAACAGCAGACTCAAAAGCGGCATCGCCGTCTGCGCCGTACCCTTTCCGGCACCGCCGACCGGCCGAGGCTGGCGGTGTTCCGCTCCAACAACCACATTTACGCCCAGGTCATCGACGACGACGCCCAGAGCACCCTCTGCGCGGCATCAACCCTCGACAAGGATCTGCGCACCAGCCTCAAGGCCGGTGGCACCTGCGATGCCTCCGAAGCGGTGGGCCAGCTCGTTGCCAAGCGTGCCCTCGCCAAGGGCATTCAACAGGTGGTCTTCGATCGCGGCGGCAACCTGTACCACGGCAGGGTCAAGGCCCTGGCCGATGCCGCCCGGGAAGCGGGCCTTCAGTTCTGATCCTGCTCTCACCATGACCGAAACCAACGACCAGATCCAGATCGACGACATCCCTGGCGCCGCCGATGTTCCAGCGGCCGCCGACGGCCAGCAGGACCGCCGCGGTGGCCGCGGTGAGGGCAAGGGTGGCGACCGTCGCGGAGGCGGCCGAGGCCGCGATCGCGACAATCGCCGCGGCCAGGAGCGCGACTCCGAATGGCAGGAGCGGGTGGTTCAGATCCGCCGCGTCTCCAAAACCGTCAAGGGCGGCAAGAAGATGAGCTTCCGCGCCATCGTCGTGGTCGGCAACGAGCGCGGCCAGGTGGGCGTTGGCGTCGGCAAGGCGGGTGATGTGATCGGCGCCGTCCGCAAGGGAGTCGCAGACGGCAAGAAACACCTGGTTAAGGTGCCCCTCACCCGCAACAACTCCATCCCGACCCTCAGCAATGGCCGCGATGGCGCCGCCAGCGTCCTGATCCGTCCGGCTGCGCCTGGTACCGGTGTGATTGCCGGCGGCTCGATCCGCACAGTCCTCGAACTCGCCGGGATCAAGAACGTGCTGGCCAAGCGGCTGGGATCGAAGACCCCTCTCAATAACGCCCGCGCCGCCATGGAGGCCCTCTCGGCACTCCGCACGCACAAGGAGACCGCCAAGGAGCGGGGCATCTCCCTCGAGCAGATCTACTCCTGAGGCCCTCCGATGACCTTCCAACTCGACAACCTCAAGCCTCAGACAGGTGCCCGTCGCCGCAAGACCCGCAAGGGTCGCGGCATCGGCGCCGGCCAGGGCGCCAGCTGCGGTTTCGGCATGCGGGGCCAGAAGTCCCGCTCCGGCCGGCCCACCCGTCCTGGCTTTGAGGGTGGCCAGATGCCCCTCTACCGGCGGGTGCCCAAGCTCAAGCACTTCCCGCTGGTCAACCCGACCCAGTACACCCTGCTCAACGTCGGCAAGCTGTCCAGTCTCAAGGCTGGCAGCACCGTCGATCTCGATTCCCTGGTCAAAGAGGGCATCCTCACCAGTGATCACCATCCCCTCAAGGTTCTCGGGAATGGTGAGCTGAGCGTCAAGCTCACTGTCCAGGCAGCAGCCTTCAGTGCCTCAGCCCGGGCCAAGATCGAAGCCGCCGGCGGCACCTGCGACATCGTCGGCTGAAGCCGGCGTGCCGCACCGGCCAGCGGGGCCAACCCGTGAATCCAGGCCGTCCGGCGGTGCCTGAACGGCCCGTCGGGCGGCCTGTTGCATGGGCATCCCGCCCAGATCGCTCCACCTCCTTCTCCCCATCCACCCGTCATGGTCATCAGCCGGGGGCGCAACCCGAGCGCCGCTGAAATCCTCAGCCAGCTGGTCCAGGCCAAGGGGCTGCGCGACCGGGTGCTGATCACCCTGGGCCTGCTCCTGGTCGTGCGACTGGGCATTTACGTGCCGGTACCCGGCATCGATCGTGTCGCCTTCCAGGCCTTCATCAAGCAGGGCGGGCAGTTGCTCGGCTTCCTTGACATCTTCACCGGCGGCGGTCTCTCCACCCTGGGGATTTTCGCCCTGGGCATCCTGCCATTCATCAACGCCTCAATCATCCTGCAACTGCTCACCGCGGCGCTGCCTCAGCTGGAGGATCTCCAGAAGAATGAGGGCGAGGCCGGCCGCCGCAAGATTGCCCAGATCACCCGTTACGTGGCCCTGGGCTGGGGCATCCTGCAGAGCACGGTCTTTGCATTGATCCTCCGCGAGTACGCCTTGCCGGGCCTGCCTGGCTGGCTGTTCGTGATCCAGACCGCCCTGGCCCTGGTCACGGGCTCGATGGTGGTCATGTGGATCAGCGAGGTGATCACCGAGCGGGGCATCGGCCAGGGAGCCTCACTGGTGATCTTCATCAACATTGTGGCCACCCTGCCAAAGGCCCTGGGATCCACAGTCGAGCTGGCCCAGAGCGGCGATCGTTCGACGGTAACCGGGATCATTTTTCTGCTGTTGGTCTTTTTGCTGACCATCGTGGGCATCATCTTCGTGCAGGAGGGCAACCGCCGCATCCCGATCGTCAGCGCCAAGCGTCAGGTCGGTGGGGCAGGAATGCTTTCGGCCCGTCAGAGCTATCTGCCCCTGAAGCTCAATGCCGGCGGCGTGATGCCGATCATCTTCGCTTCGGCGGTTGTGTTCCTGCCCCTCACCCTCGCCAACGTGACCAGCAACCCCCTGCTGATCCGCCTGGCCGGCTACCTCAGCCCGAACAGCAGCATCCCCTGGCTTTACGCGCTGGTCTTTTTCGCGCTGATCCTTGGCTTCTCCTATTTCTATGCCTCGCTCACGGTCAATCCCGTGGACATCGCCACCAATCTCAAGCGCGGCGGTGTGGCCATCCCCGGGGTGCGACCAGGATCCGCCACCGCCAACTATCTGGGAGGTGTGCAGAATCGTCTGACCCTGCTGGGCGGACTGTTCCTAGGTGCGGTGGCGATCATCCCCTCTGCGGTTGAAGGGGCCCTCCAGGTGCGCACCTTCCAGGGGCTGGGAGCCACCTCCCTGCTGATTCTGGTGGGGGTGGCGATCGACACCGCCAAGCAGGTGCAGACCTATGTGATCTCCCAGCGCTACGAAGGCATGGTGCGGCAATGACCGCAGCCGCCCACGGGCCCATCCCATCGGCATGGATTGCGGCGATACCCCTGTCGGATCAGCCTCCATCCTCCCTTCCCCTCCCTCCGCCATGAAGCAACGCCTCCTTTTTCTGGGTCCCCCCGGGGCCGGCAAGGGCACCCAGGCCCAGCTCCTCGCCGCCCGCGAGGGCCTGCTCCACCTCTCCACCGGTGATCTGCTGCGGGCGGAAGTCCAGGCTGGCAGCCCCCTCGGCCAGGAGGCCCAGGCTGTGATGGCCCGCGGGGAACTGGTGAGCGACGCCCTGGTTCTGGCGATCGTCCGAGGCCGCCTTGAGCAACACCAGGGCGGCTGGTTGCTCGATGGCTTCCCCCGCAACCTGCCCCAGGCCGAGGCCCTGGATGCCCTGCTGGCCGAACTCGACCAGAGGATCGAGCAGGTGCTGCTGATGGAGCTGGATGCGGCCGTGCTGATCCAGCGACTGCTGAGCCGGGGCCGGGCCGACGACACCGAGGACGTGATCCGCCACCGTCTGGTCGTGTACCAGGAGCAGACCGCTCCCCTGATCCAGCACTACGAGGCCCAGGGACTCCTGACCCGGATCGAGGCCTCCGGCAGCATCGAGACCATCGCTGAGCGGCTGGCGGCCGTGGTGGTTGACTGATGTGATAGGTTGGCGGTTTGCAAGTGCGATCAGCACTACGCCCATGAAGGTGCGTGCCTCTGTCAAGAAGATGTGCGACAAGTGCCGGGTGATCCGTCGCCACGGCCGAGTGATGGTCATCTGCACCAATCCCAAGCACAAGCAGCGCCAGGGCTAGATCCCTGGTCTTTCCCGCCCCCGTCTCCGGGGGTCCCCCCCGACCCGCTCCCTCGCCCCGGCCTGCAGCCAGGCGAAGGTTCCAGGGTCCTCCCCATCCCCTCCCTTCGAACGTTTCAGACGTGGCTCGGATCGCCGGTGTCGACATCCCTCGTGACAAGAGGGTTGAGATCTCCCTGACTTATGTGTACGGCATCGGGCTCACCCGGGCCCGCAAGATCCTGACCAAGGCCGGGGTCAGCCCCGATATCCGGGTCAAGGATCTCAGCGACAGCGATGTCCAGAAGCTTCGCGGTGCCGCCGAGTCTTTCACCCTGGAGGGCGACCTGCGCCGCGAGGAGGGCATGGCCCTCAAGCGCCTGCAGGACATCGGCTGTGTGCGAGGCCGTCGCCATCGCATGGGTCTGCCCGTTCGCGGCCAGCGCACCCGCACCAATGCCCGCACCCGCCGCGGCGCACGCAAGACCGTCGCCGGCAAGAAGAAGTAAGGCCTGACGCCGACCTTCTCAGCCCCGCCGCCATCACCGCGTCACCGGGGCTTCCCCAGATTCCCGATCACCTCCCTGCGTTCGCAGGCGTTTCCCCATGGCGAAGCCAGCCAAGAAGACAGGCCCTAAGAAGGCCAAGCGCAACGTTCCCAACGGCGTTGCACACATCCAGAGCACCTTCAACAACACGATCGTTTCGATCACCGATACCGCCGGTGAAGTGATCAGTTGGTCCTCCGCCGGAGCCAGCGGTTTCAAGGGAGCTCGGAAGGGCACTCCCTTCGCCGCCCAGACCGCCGCCGAGGCAGCTGCCCGCCGGGCCCTTGAGCAGGGCATGCGCCAGATCGAGGTGCTGGTGCGCGGTCCGGGATCTGGACGGGAAACCGCGATCCGTGCCCTGCAGGTGGCTGGCCTGGAGATCACCCTGATCCGAGACGTGACCCCTCTGCCCCACAACGGCTGCCGGCGGCCTAAGCGCCGTCGCGTCTGAAGCGGCTTCCCCCCCGTCCATCCCTTCGTATCCACCGACCGTGCTGCAGTACCAGATCGACCGGGTCGACCACCAGGTTGCCGCCGACCGCTCCCAGACCGGGATCTTCCTGATCGGCCCGCTCGATCGCGGCCAGGCGACCACCCTCGGCAACGCCCTGCGGCGTGTGCTGATCGGCGGCCTGGAGGGGAGCGCCATCACCGCCGTTCGGATCGCCGGAGTCAACCACGAATACGCCACCGTGCCCGGTGTGCGCGAGGACGTCCTCGACATCCTCCTCAACTGCAAATCGGTTCCCGTCTGCAGCCGCAGCCGCGAGCTTGAGATCGGCAGGCTTGTTGTCAATGGCCCGGCCACGGTGACCGCCTCCGACCTGCAGTTTTCCTCCCAGGTGCAGGTGATTGATGCCGATCGGCCAATCGCAACCGTGGCCGAGGGCCACAGCCTGGAGCTCGAGGTCCATGTGGAACGCGGCGTGGGTTACCGTCCCGTCGATCGCCACAATGAAGACACCAGCGCCATCGATCTGCTCCAGATCGATGCGGTCTTCATGCCTGTGCGCCGCGTCAACTACACCGTCGATGAAACGGCTGTTGGCGAGGGCGGATCGGCCCGGGAGCGGCTCCGCATTGAGATCGTCACCAACGGCAGCATCACCCCTGATGACGCCATGGCCCAGGCGGCCAACCAGCTGATCAGCCTGTTCCAGCCGCTGGCCACCCTGACGATGATCGAGGAGCCCGGCCTTGAGCCCCAGGCGCCCGCCGAAGCTCAGATCCCTCTGGAAGAACTGAACCTCTCGGTCCGTGCTTACAACTGCCTGAAGCGTGCCCAGGTCAACTCCGTATCCGACCTGATGGGCTTCAGTTACGAGGATCTGCTCGAGATCAAGAACTTTGGCTCCAAGTCCGCTGATGAGGTGATCGAAGCCCTGGAGCGCATCGGCATCTCCCTGCCCCAGAGCCGCACCACCGCCTGAGCGGCTCCCCACCCAACCCGGCAACGGCCAAGGCCCCATTCACCGACCACCCCGTATCCGACCATGCGACACCAGTGCCGAGTTCCCTTGCTGGGACGTCCCGCCGACCAACGCAAGGCCCTGCTGCGGGGTCTGGCCACCCAGCTGATCCGCGAGGGCCGCGTCACCACCACGAAGGCCCGCGCCAAGGCCCTGCGCGACGAAACCGAGCGGATGATCAGCCTGGCCAAGGATGGCAGTCTCGCCTCACGGCGTCGGGCAATGGGCTACATCTACGACAAGCAACTCGTCCACGCCCTGTTTGACAAGGCCCAGGACCGTTACGGCGATCGCCAGGGCGGTTACACGCGCATCATCCGCACCGTCCGCCGCCGCGGTGACAACGCCGAAATGGCCATCATTGAGCTGGTCTGAGGCCGGCACCCGCCATCAGCACTGTCCCCAGCGACTCCCTCAGCCCCGACCCGGTTGGATCAGGCCCAGGCTCTCCTGGGTCCGAACCAGGGGCAGGGGCTTTGTTGCGCTCGGATCCGCTCTCCCGGCAGCCTCTTCCCTCCGTTGCACCTGAGGCCAGCGCCAATCCTCGCCGGCACCACGACGGCATCAGCCCAGCCGCCCAGGCGCTCTCCCCGGGCACCGGCACCGCCGCGTTGCAGCGCATCGCCCTCTGCCTCCAGTACGACGGCAGCGCTTTCCATGGCTGGCAACGCCAGAACCAGCACAAGAGCGTGCAGCAGACGCTCGAGGAGGTGATCATGGACCTGGATCCCCAGCGGCCACTGAAGACCGTGGCAGCGGGGCGCACCGACACCGGGGTCCATGCCGCCGCCCAGGTGGTGCACTTCGATGCAGCCGGACCGATTCCCGCCCAGCGCTGGGCCCGGGCCCTGAACGGTCGGCTCCCCGCCAGCATCCGGGTGCGGGCTGCGGCGGCCGTACCGGCCGATTGGCATGCCTGCTTCTCAGCCCTGCACCGGCGCTACCGCTACACCATCCACAATGGCCGCAGCCCCAATCTCTTCCTGGCCCCGTGGAGTTGGCATCGTTACCAGGTGCGCCTCGACGACGCGCTGATGGCCGAGGTCCTGACTCGACTGGTCGGGGAGCACGATTTCGCAGCCTTTCAGCGGGCCGGCAGCCGTCGCGCCCACGCGCGCACCACCTTGCAGGAGGTGAGCCTGAGCCGGCAGGGGGACCTGGTGGTGGCGGAGCTGCAGGCCAGCGGTTTCCTCTATGGAATGGTGCGACTGTTGATGGGGCAACTCGTGGCCGTCGGCGAGGGCAGACTCAGCCCTGAGGAATTTCTTGAGCGCTGGAGGCGCCGCGACCGGGCCGCGGTCAAGGAAGCCGCACCCGCCCAGGGGCTCTGCCTGCTGCGGGTGGGTTACCCCATCAACCCCTTCCCAAGGGTCGCCTGGTATGATTGCCAACCGCAGTTCCGGCTGGAGACTGACGATTCGCCGCCCCCCTGGTCCGGGCCCATCCCGAGATCAGATCCGGCGATCGACTAGCTCCCTGGCTTACCTGGGCGGTTCCCCCTCAGAGCAGCCCGGCAGTGCCAGGGCAGGGCCTTGTGATCCCTTCCCTGCGGACTGAACCTTCCGCCAACCGAGCGCGCGATCCGGGCCCTGGCTCGGCCTGCCCGTTCCGCCACCAGCTCATCCAGAAGGTGCATCCATGGATCGCCTTTCAGTTTGGCGCCCGTGGTCCCCGGAACCATGCCGAGGTAGGGTCATCCCTGGTTCGGCGGTCACCAGCTCGGTCTGGGCAGCCCATTCCATCCGAAGCTCTTCCGGCAGCTTGCGCAAGCTGCCGCCCCCAACAGGCGCCATGAACAAGACCTCCCTGCCCTCCCCCGATTGCCTCGACCGCCAGTGGTTCGTGGTCGATGCGGCGGATCAGACCCTCGGCCGTTTGGCCAGCGAGGTGGCCCGGGTGCTGCGCGGCAAAAACAAGCCCACCTACACCCCCCATCTGGACACCGGCGACTTTGTGGTCGTGATCAACGCCGAAAAGGTTCGGGTGAGCGGCAACAAGCCCACCCAAAAGCTCTATCGGCGCCATTCCGGCCGCCCCGGCGGCATGAAGACGGAAACCTTCGCCCACCTCCAGGCACGCCTGCCCGAACGGATCATCGAGACAGCAGTGAAGGGGATGCTTCCCCACAACGCCCTCGGTCGCCAGCTGTTCCGCAAGCTGAAGGTCTATCGCGGTGCTGAGCATCCCCACGCCGCCCAGCAACCCCAGCCCCTCGCCCTCGATCCCGCCGCCTCCGCCCTCCAATGACCAGCTCCTCCAACCGCGCCGTTTACTGGGGAACCGGTCGCCGCAAAACGGCCGTCGCCCGCGTCAGGGTTGTGCCCGGCAGCGGCAGCGTCACGATCAACGGCCGGCCTGGCGACAACTACCTCAACTACAACCCCGTCTACCTGGCGGCGGTCAAGGCTCCCCTCCAGACCCTCGGACTGGAAGGTCAGTACGACCTGCTGGTCAACGTCCGCGGTGGTGGTCTGACCGGCCAGGCCGATGCGATCAAGCAGGGCGCTGCCCGGGCGCTGTGCGATCTCTCCCCCGACAATCGCAAGCCATTGAAGGTGGAAGGCCACCTCAGCCGCGACCCCCGCGCCAAGGAACGGCGTAAGTACGGCCTCAAGAAAGCCCGTAAGGCTCCTCAGTTCTCCAAGCGCTGATCCCACAACGCCACCCCTGGCCCCCCTCCTCTGCTCCAGCGATGCCAAAACCCGACATTCATCCCACCTGGTATCCCGATGCCAAGGTGATCTGCAACGGCGAAGTGGTGATGACCACCGGCTCCACCCAACCCGAGATCCACGTGGATGTCTGGAGTGGCAATCACCCCTTCTATACCGGCACCCAGAAGATCCTCGATACCGAGGGTCGCGTTGACCGCTTCATGCGCAAGTACGGCATGGGCGGGTCCGACAGCGCCACGTCCGCCAAGAAGACCACTGCTGCCGCCCCCGTGGCAGCAGCGGAGTCGGACCCTGCCAAGGCCTGATTCCCTGCATCCTTGGCCCCACACCGGTCAGCCTGCTTCTGGCAAGCCAGCCCACCACAGCTTTCGCCGCTCCCTCGGGGAGAGGTTTCTGGCCGGATGCCCCCGCATCCGGCCTTTCTGCTGGGACATCCGCCGCCGCCCTCCCCATGGATCCCGCCCTGCTGAAGGAACGCCTGCAAACGGCCTCGCGGACCTTCGAAACCCTGGAGCGTCAGCTGGCCGACCCGGCTCTGGCTGCCGATCCAGGCCGTCTGCAGACCCTGGCCCGCGAACGCTCCCGGCTGGAACCCATGGTCCGCGACTTCGAGGAGCTGGAGCGGCTCGAACGGGAGCAACAGGAGGCACGCAGCCTGTTGCGGGAACAGCGGGGTGATCCGGAAGGCGCCGAGATGGCGGCCCTGGCCGCCGAGGAGCTCCACAGCCTGGAAGAACGGCTGGAGGTGCTGCGCCAGCGGCTCACCCTGGCTCTGCTGCCCAGGGATCCGCGCGATGAACGCAGCGTGATGCTCGAGATCAGGGCTGGGGCTGGTGGTGATGAAGCGGCGCTCTGGGCTGGAGACCTGGCCCGCATGTACGAACGCTATGCCCAGGGCTGTGGCTGGAGGGTCCAGCCCCTCAGTGCCACCGAGGCTGATCTCGGAGGATTCAGGGAATTGATTCTGGCGATCGAGGGGGATGGGGTGTTCAGCCGCCTCAAGTTCGAGGCCGGGGTACACCGGGTCCAGCGGGTGCCCGCCACGGAGTCCCAGGGCAGGGTCCATACCTCCACGGCCACGGTGGCGGTGATGCCCGAAGCCGATCCGGTGGAGGTGCAGATCGATCCGGCCGACCTGGAGATCGGCACCGCCCGATCCGGTGGCGCCGGTGGCCAGAACGTCAACAAGGTGGAAACCGCTGTTGACCTGTTGCACCGTCCCACCGGCATCCGGGTGTTCTGCACACAGGAGCGTTCCCAGCTGCAGAACCGCGAACGAGCCATGGATATCCTGCGAGCCAAGCTCTACGAGCGACAACTTGCCGCCGCTGAGGCCGAAGAACGGCAGGCCCGCCGTTCCCAGGTCGGCACCGGCGACCGCAGCGAGAAGATCCGCACCTACAACGCCAAGGACAACCGGGTCACCGATCACCGCCTGGGGCGCAACTTCGGACTGGACAGCGTGCTGGAGGGCCAGTTGGAACCTCTGGTGGCCGCCTGCACCGCCGCAGAGCAGGGTCGGCTGCTGGAGGAACTGGCCGAGCAGGCTGGGGCTGGGCCGCTCTAGGAGCCTGTTGCGCGTAGCCGTATTCGCTCCAGATCCATAGGGAGATCTCGCTGTGGAACGGAACTGGGTCTCCCATGGATCTCATCCCCATCGCGATTGCGGCGCCGTACCAAAGGGCAGATTGATTGCGCCGCAGTAGATCTTGCGATCAAGCTGCCGCGATGCTCCTGATGCCCTTTGTCTCAGGATGAGGCCGCGATAGGCGCCGCTTCGGGTCAGTCATTGTTCAGGGCCTGGCCTGTCGACCTACGCGCAACAGGCTCCTAGGGGAAGACAGGATGGTGGCCATCGTCAGAGATCCGGCTCCGGAGCTGGAAGCGAGCGAAAGGGTTGACGCATCGTTTCGCACGGCGTTTGCTCAGGCGCTGGGCCCGCGCACATATTTGGCCCACTCGCTGTGCAGGCCCGCTCGGATCTGGCGGTTGGCCTCAAAGCCCAGGCTGCTGGGGGGCTGGCGGGGCTGGCGGATCAGAGGCATGGAGGCTTCGCGGGGCGTGCGATTGGCCTTGCGCACGTTGCAGGACAGACAGGCGGTGGCAACGTTCTCCCAGCTGTCGCGACCGCCCCGGCTGCGGGGGATCACGTGGTCGATCGAGAGGGGAGCGCTGGCGCTGCCGCAGTACTGGCAGGTGTGCTCATCCCGGTGAAACACATTGCGCCGAGTCAGGGGCACCTGGCGATAGGGAACCCGAACGAACTGGTGCAGGCGGATGACGGTGGGCAGTAGCAGATCGGGACGGATCGGACGGGTGGCATCATGCTCCAGCCCCTCAGCCTTTCCCTTGAGCAACATCACCATGGCCCGGCGCCAGGTCGTGATGTTCAGCGGCTCGTAGGACGCATTGAGAACAAGAACGTGACCCATGCCGGAATCTTGGATCACAGCCATGCTATCGGCGGTCGTCGAGCGCTTCGGTGTTCCACGACTCCAATTGCAGCCTGCGGGGTACGGCATCCCGTCCCGGTCTGACCCCCCTCCTTTTCGATGGCCCGCTCCCCCCTTGCACCCGAGCCCGCGCCCCATGAAACGGGTCGCTCGCGCCAGCGGGCCTGGGTGGTGGTCGACACCGCCGCGATCACGGCCAATGCCCAGGCGATCAGACGGCTGATCGGGCCACGCACCCAGCTGATGGCTGTGGTCAAGGCCGACGGTTACGGCCATGGCGCCATCGCGGTAGCCCAGGCGGCCCAGGCAGGCGGCGCCAGCAGTTTTGGTGTCGCCACCCTGGCTGAAGCCGTGGAACTGCGGCGGGCCGGCTTGATGGCTCCGGTGCTCGTGCTGGGCAACCTCACCCAGGTGGAAGAGCTGCGCAGCTGTCTGCGCTGGAACCTGATGCCCACGATCAGCAGCATGCGCGAGGCCCTGCTCTGCCAGAACCTGGCCCATGGCACCGGAAGGCGGCTGGCCTTGCAGCTGAAGCTCGATACGGGCATGGCCAGGCTCGGAGCCGACTGGGAAGAGGGACCACGGCTGGTGGCGGCCCTGCGGGAGCTCGATGCGATCGAGCTGGCCGGGGTCTACTCCCACCTGGCCTCCGCCGATACAAGCCCAGAAGAGGATGACGGCCTGACCCGTCTCCAGCAGCAGCGCTTCGAAGCTGTGCTGGCCAGCCTGCGGCTCCGGGGGCTCGCCAGCGGCTGCCGCCACCTGGCCAACTCAGCCGCCACCCTCCGCCACCGCCAGCATCATTTCGATCTGGTGCGGGTCGGACTGGCCCTTTACGGACACCCTCCAGCCAACCATCTGGCCGGAGCTGTCCCGCTGCGGCCGGCCATGCAGGTGCTGGCCCGGGTGACCCTGATCCGCTGTGTCGCGGCCGGTGTGGGGGTGAGCTACGGCCACAGCTTCCGCACCCAGCGCCCCACCAGGCTGGCGGTGGTGGCCATCGGCTACGCCGACGGGGTGCCACGCCAGCTTTCCAACCGCATGGACGTGCTGCACCGGGGCCGCCGCCTGCCCCAGACCGGGGCGATCACGATGGACCAGCTGGTGGTGGATGCCACTGAGGCCCCGGATCTCGAGATCGGTTCGGTGGTCACCCTGCTGGGCAGCCAGGGGGACGAAAGCATCACTCCGGCCGACTGGAGCTCCCGCTGCGACACGATCCCCTGGGAGGTGCTCTGCGGCTTCAAGCGCCGGCTGCCGCGCCTCGGATCCGAAGAAAACCGAGAGGTCCCGAGCAGCGACGGCCCGCAGGATCCAGGCGAGACCAGGCCCGGGGCCTCGGCCAACAGCCTGAGTGGCGACGGTGCCAGGGGAGCCTGATAAGCTCTTTGAGCCCCCTGGAGAGGTGGCTGAGTGGTTGAAAGCGGCTCCCTGCTAAGGAGTTACAGGAGGCAACTTCTGTCGAGGGTTCGAATCCCTCCCTCTCCGTTCCATCCATCCTCAGGACCATTCCCCGGAGGTCCGAGGCCCACCCCTTGCCCGCCCCATGGGGCAGATGGCCAGCAGGGATCTCTGTCGCCAAGGTTTGTCGCCAGCCGCTCGGGGGTCCATCACCCACCAGGGCCGATCCACGAGCCTGATGAGCCGCATCCCCAGCCCGAGCCTGCCTCACGTCGCTCCCTCAGGGAAGATCCAGACTGAGGAGTCGCCGGCTGATCTCCGGTAGAAGCGTCTCATCGGCGGCGGCGGCTCTCCCCTCACTGAAGGCCACCAACACCACCGGGGCCTGGCCATCGACCTCGATGTAGGCGGCGTCATGGCGGGCCTGACTCATCCAGCCGGCCTTGCTCCACAGCCGCGCCCCCTCCGGCAGACCGCCACCGAGAAAGCCGTCGACCTGGTTGAGGGGATCTGCCTGGCGCGCCAGGGGATCCAGGCTGCGGCGCAACAGGCCGCGCATCCGCGCACAGGCCGGGGGTGAGACCAGCCGATCGCGGACCACGGCGTACAGGAGCCGGGCCGTGGCCTCGGTGCTGAGGCTGTTGCGGTTGTTGCGGTCGACGCCGTAGAAATCGTTCTCACGGCCATAGGGCCCATCGTCCCAAGTCTTCTGGCAGGCGTTGCAGCCCGCCAGCTCGGGCCATCCCAGGGAGTTGAGCCAGTCGTTGACCAGCCGCCGCTGCTGGGCCCAGCGTTCAAACCGCACCGGCGGCAGGCTCGGACCGCTGCTGGTGCCGCTGAGCAGATCCACCACCAGGCTGGTGGCGTCGTTGCTGGAGTCACGGATCATCGTCTCCAGGGCCCGGCGAAGCTCCGGATCGTCCTCGATCAGACGGCGCTGGAGCCAGGCCTCAGCGGCCACCAGGTACACCAGCTTGACCACGCTGGCGGGGTAGCGCAGACAATCGCCATTCCAGGAAGCCCCCCGGGGCGGAGGCCCCTCGGGATCGGGATCGAGCCGCAGCCAGGTGAGCGAGAGCGACGCCTCCAGACCGGGACGCCCTTCAGCCTCCAGCTGCTTGACCAGCGCATTCAGGGCCTGGCCCATGGCCGGATCGAGGCTGTAGAACGCCATCGTTGCTGGCCAGAACAATGGCGAGATTAGGCACCACCGCCATGGCCGCGGGCGATCGCCCCCCCGCGCCTGGCTCGATCTGGCGGCTATGGACACCCCTGGACGGCTACAGCAGGGCCGGAGGATGGGGGCTGGCCACCCAGGTGCGAGCTGGCCGCCACCTGCGGGTTCTGGAGTCTCCCCTGGACGTCGGCTCGGGCCCCAGACTCAGGGTGCGGCTGCTCGAGGATGGCTACCCCTGCTGGCTGGCCCTCGATCACCTGCTGGCCGGCGCCACCCCCGCGGTGCCCCCCCTGCTGCCGGGGCTGTCCCGCAGCGCCATCGAAGCGAGGCTGGAGCAGGTGCTGGCCTTCGCTCTGGCGGCCGCGGGCCAGCCCAACCGCTACCTCTGGGGAGGCACCCTCGGCCCTGACTACGACTGCTCGGGGCTGGTACAGAGCGCCTATGCGGCCGCAGCGATCTGGCTGCCGAGAGACGCCTACCTTCAGGAACGTTTCTGCCGTCCGGTGGCGGTTGAGCCCGGGCAGACCGGCCTGCTGCGCCCGGGCGATCTGATCTTTTTTGGAACAGTCCAGCGCTGCACCCATGTGGGCCTGCATCTGGGCAGCGGCCGCTATCTCCACAGCTCCGGCCAAGCCCACGGACGCGATGGGATCGGCATCGATGACCTCCATCCCCGCAACCAGGATCCTGTGGCGAGCCACTACCGGGCCGAATTGCGGGGGGCCGGAAGGGTGATGCACAGCCACGACGGCTCACCGCTGCCAGGCTGAGGGGAGGCCCTGCAGAGGTTGCCTGAAAGGCGTCCCTGACCGCTGGCGCAGGAGCGACGGCCAGGTCGGGCTGGCCTGGCTCCCCATGGGCTGATCACCGCAGTCCGACAAACCTGCCGAGCCCCCTGCGGCAGGGCCGCTGCAGCTGAGAGACCTGGGTGCAGGGCGTGCCTCTGCCCCCAGCGACCGAGAAACGCAGGCCCGCAGGTCCAACAGACCTCTGGAGGGCGCAGCCAAACGCTGAGTAGCGTGAGGGCTGCGATTGCTCCTTGCGGCCATGGCCGAGTCCGCCGCGCCCCACGGTTCAGCAGCGGCCTCCCTGGAGGTGGCTGTCGCCACCGGCCCAGCGGTGACGGGATCAGCGGACCGTGACAGCGACTCTGCGGTTGGCAGGGCCGGCAGCATGGCCGGCGTGGCAGAGCTGGAGCGACCAGATCTATCGGTGGTGGTACCCCTCTACAACGAAGAGGCAAGCCTGCCCCACCTGGTTGAGCAGCTGCTGGGGGCGCTGCGGCCCTTGTCCCAGAGCTTTGAGATCGTGCTGGTCGACGACGGCTCCCGGGATGGAACCCCAGCCCTGCTGCGCGACCAGGCGGAACGGGTGCCGGAACTGGTGGCCGTGCTTCTGCGGCGCAACTACGGCCAGACCGCCGCCATGGCGGCGGGTTTCGATGTCAGCCGCGGCGCGGTGATCGTGACCCTCGATGGCGACCTCCAGAACGACCCGGCCGACATCCCGCTGCTGCTGCGGCGCCTGGACGAGGGCTCCCTTGATCTGGTGAGCGGTTGGCGCCACCAGCGCCAGGATGCAGCCCTGAGCAGACTGCTGCCTTCGCTGCTGGCGAATCGGCTGATCGGCAGTGTCACTGGAGTCAGATTGCACGACTACGGCTGTTCGCTGAAGGCCTATCGGCGCGAACTGGTGAGCGATCTGAATCTCTACGGTGAATTGCACCGTTTTCTACCGGCGCTTGCCTTTATCGAAGGAGCCAGGATCGGCGAGATCCAGGTGAACCACCATCCCCGTCGTTATGGCAAGAGCAAGTACGGAATCGACCGCACCTTCCGCGTGCTGATGGATTTGCTCACCATCTGGTTCATGAAGCGTTTCCTGACCAGGCCCATGCACGGTTTCGGCTTTCTCGGCCTGGTCTGCCTCGGATTCGGCCTGGCCACGGCCCTCTGGCTGGTGGGTGAGAAGCTGCTGTTAGGGAGCGATATCGGCAACCGCCCACTTCTGCTGATGGCCGTTCTGGCCATCCTCAGCGGTGTGCAGCTGTTTTGTTTCGGCTTGCTGGGGGAACTGCAGATGCGCACCTACCACGAAAGCCAGGGCCGCCCGATCTACCGGGTGCGGGAGACCTTGCGAGGCCGCCAGACCGGCTGAAGTGAGGAGTCAGCACTCCGTCCCCGGAATCGCTCGATCGCAAGAACAGAGGCCCGGATCACCACCGGATCGCTATCCCGGAGCGCGCGCCGCAACAAGGGAAGGATGCGGCGATCACCCCAGCGATGGGCGGCCTGGATCGCCTGCAGCCGGGATGCCCCATCGCCGCGATAGAGAGCCTCAAGCCGGGCCAGATAGATGCCAGGAGCAACGACCAGGGAGCCCGCGGGGGTAGGTCGGAGACCGGGTGGATGGATCGCCGTTGAAACGCCGATGGTTGGGACAGCCCCGGAGCTGTGGATGGGCAGGTCAACCAGATCGAGCGCTGCAGGGCGCGGGGAGGGACCCTGGCGGGCTGGATCGGAGGGCCAGGAGTAGGCAGGCTGGCTGGCCCCGCCGGACTGCACCAGGGCAATCTGGGCGCGGTTCAGGGCCGCCACATCGCTGGTGTCGGTGCTGGGCAGCAGCGGGACCCGACGTCGCCCCAGCCACCAGGTGGCCGCGAGCAGGGCGGCGACCAGGGCAGCGGTCAGGGAGGGAGGCATGGCAGTGGTGGCTGAACTTTTATGTCGCCCCCTGCAGCACAGGCGAGTGGGCTCCAGGTGCTCTCCGTACAGTACCGGCGGTTGTACGTGGCCCAAGCCATGACTGGAGAATTCGCCGCCGCCTGGTTGCCCTCGGTCTTCGTGCCGCTTGTGGGAATCCTTGGGCCTGCCGTGGCCATGGCCCTGCTCTTCAACGTGATCGAAGCCCGCGACTGACCCTCGCCGCCTCCATCGCCGTACCGGGCCCCCGGGCCACCCACCCCGCACCATCTGAGACCATGACCGTGACCCCTGTGGCCGACCCGACCGTCGGCAATCTGGCCACCCCCGTCAACAGCAGCTACTTCACCAAGGCGTTCATCAACGCCCTGCCCGCCTACCGCCCCTCCCTCTCCCCCAACCGCAGGGGCCTGGAGGTGGGAATGGCCCATGGCTTCTTCCTCTACGGCCCCTTTGCCATCACCGGACCGCTGCGTCTTACGGAATACGGCAGCACCGCGGGGCTGCTGGCCACGATCGGCCTTGTGTCGATCCTTACCGTCTGTTTGTCGCTTTACGGCGCAGCGGGCACTGGCCCCAACGTCCAGCCCGCCGATGCCACGGTCGACAATCCCCCTGCGGATCTGTTCACCAAAGCCGGCTGGGCTGAATTCGCCAGTGGCTTCTGGCTCGGTGGCTGCGGTGGTGCAGCCTTCGCCTGGTTCCTGTGTGGTACGGCGATCGCCTCACCCCTGGTGAAGATCGCTGGCGGTGTCTGGAGTGTGAGCTGAGTCAATCCTCGACGGGACATGCCTTAGCAGCACCAGCGTCTGAGCTCTGATGTGAAGCTCCTAGCCGGTCTGAGTAGGCACAACAGCATCGCTCCTATCCAGGGGTGCGGGCTGATCCATCGAATCATCAAGCCCCTGCCAAGCAGGGGCTTTTTTTTGAGCCAACCGGGCAACCATCAACCTCCGTGGAACCATCGCTCGAGCTGATGGCAAAGGACGGTTGCACACACCAGGTCGACGGCAATCGGGCCGTGAACAGGTGAAAGCGCTTCCTAACGGCTGGATGGGCCCAGACAGGGAGGGACGAAGTGATGGAGGACTGACCAGAGTGCGGCGAAGGCACGCTGAGAGCCGTGTGGAACGCAGTTGGTTGGCTCCATCCTCAGGACACAACCAATGGCATCGCGGTCGAGATAGGAACTGTGCTGCCGTATGCCGTGCTGCAGAGACTCTGGCTGGCGATCCGTGCAAACACTGCAGAGTCACATTAATCGTCTGCCCAAGTTGAAGAACAACGCCAGTGCACCGGTTAGATCAGTCCCTGGAAAGAAAGGGTTGACTCAGAGTCCATTCCAGCACTTGATTAGGTAGCAAGCTCCGCACTCCTCAAGGTCCGCTCCGGCCTAGCGGTGCACCTGCAGGTGGCATGGAGGATTCTCGCGGTCATCTGCTCTAGGTGAAAGCGCCGATTAAAACGATAACAAAAGGCACCCAGGTA
>CAIZQU010000100.1 GCA_903935205.1 uncultured cyanobacterium
GCATGTGCTCGACCTGCTGGAGCTGACCGGCTCGCAATCCAAGGCCGCCCAGGCCTTGGCGATGCACCAGAGCACCGTCTGCCGCAGCGCCGCGCTGATGGGAGAGCAGTTCCGGCTGCAGCCAAGGCCTGGAGCCAGCGTGCTGCGCTACGGCACCAACGAGAGCCTGCAGCTGCTCCGCCTCTCCTACCGGGCCCACCGGATGATGGATGGCCAGCTGCGCATCGCCACCGATCCCCTGCATCAGCCGCTGCTGGCCGGGATGGTGAGCGTGCAATCGGTGCCTCCGAAGTTCCGGCACTCCGGCGAATGGGCGCAGCTGCTCAGCCAGGCACTGATCGATGGGGCCATCGTCTCGTCCTGGTGTCACCCGCGCGCGGTGTCGGCCCCGCGGCCGCCCAGTTGGTCCGGGTTGGCGACGGTGCCGCTGGGTGTGTTGCCACTGCAGCTGTTCATCCCTGCTCCCCTCTCAGCGGGGGAGACCGCGCCCCGCCGGGTGCTGCTGCCCAAGCGTGCGGTCACACCTCTGCTGCATGAAGCCCTGTCCTGGCATGGCTTTCAGCTTGAGGAGCAGCCACTCAGCTGCCACGACCTCCCCGCCTGGCTCAAGCGCATGCGCGACCGTCAGCTGGCCTTGCCCCTGGGCCCGGGCCTACTGGATCCCGGCTGGATCGAGGCGCAGGGCCTGGAGCTCCATCCCGACCAGCCGCCCCTGCTGGAGCAGCTGTGGCTGCTGCTGCCGGAGGGGCGGGTGCGAAGCAGCCGCGAGGCCCGACACCTGATCCGCACCCTGCGGCTGCGGCTGGCGAAGGTGGGGGAGGAGCTGCTGGGTGAGGGGGAGTTGCCTGAGGAGGAGGACGATGCGATCGAATGGGAGCCCTGCCAGGCAGGCACTGCAGGGGCGGCATCCCAAAACTATGCACCCCGTGCATAGGTACGCCGTCATGGAGATGGAGATCGCACGGCGGATGCTCCTCTCTGGCTGTAGAACGACGCAGAATGGGGCGGAGCGACATCACCGACATGCTGATGACGGTTCTCGCGCGGTCATTCGCGCGACCACGTGCCTGCGACGTGCCTTCCAAGGCATCCTGAGGTGATTCAGAGCACCCTCCAGCCCAGCCCGGCCATCAGGTGCATGCGCTCCGGCCTCCCTCATACGCACCACGTCCTGTCCCGATGACCGTCCTCGCCGACCTTGTCAACGACCTGATCGCTCTGATCCCGGCCGACGGCAGCCGGATCACGAACGACGAGATCCGCGCTGCCCTCGAGCGAGAGGCGGAAGAGCCAATCAGTGATGCCCTGCTCGAGGACGTGAAAAGCCGGGTCGTGGCAATGGGTGACGCCATACGGGCGCGGGGGCCAGGCGGGGGCTTGAAAGCGCCAGGCGTTGCAGCGCCACCGAAAGCAGCGTCTGCTTCCAATTCGGCCCGCACCCACCGCAGCGGCAACGGCTCAACCGCGCCAGCTCCCCAGGCATCCATCTCCCCGGGCACCACGGCGGCCTCGGTGCTCACCGGCGAGCTGCGTAACCAGATCGACCGCATCTGGGATGCCTTCTGGAGCGGCGGCATCGCCAACCCGCTGGAGGTGCTGGAGCAGCTCACCTATCTGCTGTTCATCCGCCGACTGGATGAATTGGAAACCCTGGAGGAACGCAAAGCTCAGCGCACAGGTCAGCCCATGGCCCGGCGCCTGTTCCCGGAGGGCAGGGACCCACGGGATCGGCCCTATGCCCAGCTGCGCTGGAGCCGCTTCAAGCAGCTGGCCGCCGCAGAGATGTTCGAGCTGGTGGGCGAGAGCGTGTTCCCGTTCCTGTGCAGCCTTGGCAGCGACGGCACGTCCTACGCCCAGCACATGAAGGATGCCCGCTTCACGATCCCCAAACCGGATCTTCTCGCGAAGGTGGTCGACTTGCTCGACAAGGTGCCGATGGCCGACCGCGACACCAAGGGCGACATCTACGAGTACATGCTCGGCAAGCTGACCACTGCCGGCACCAACGGTCAGTTTCGTACGCCGCGCCACATCATCGAGCTGATGGTGGCGATGACCGAGCCAACCCCACGAGATGTGATGGTGGATCCGGCCTGCGGCACCTGCGGCTTCCCGATGGCAGTAGGCGAATACCTGCGCCAGCACCACCCCGAGATCTTTCGCGACCCCGAGCTGATGGAGCACTACAATCACGGCCTCTTCCATGGCTTTGATTTCGACACCACGATGCTGCGCATCGGCGCGATGAACATGCTCCTTCATGGGGTTGAAAATCCAAAGATTGACTATCGAGACTCACTTTCCCAGGAAGGAGCTAAAGAGAAGGATAGATACACGCTTATTCTCGCTAATCCACCCTTCGAAGGTTCCTTGGATGAGGCAAGCGCCAGCAGCAGTCTAACTAGTTTTGTAAAGAGCAAGAAGACTCAGGTACTCTTTATGGCGCTTTTCCTTCGACTCCTAAGACCCGGCGGAAGAGCGGCGGTTATCGTCTCAGATGGCGTTCTTTTTGATTCCACAAAGGCTCATGTCAAACTTCGCCGTTCACTTGTTGAAGACCATCTGCTGGAAGGAATTGTATTCTTGCCTAGCGGAGTATTTAAGCCGTATGCCGGCCTCAGCACAGCTATTCTTTTGTTTACAAAGACCGGTCAAGGGGGTACCGACCATGTATGGTTTTATAATCTAGTCTCGGATGGATGGACTTTGGATGACCGCAGAAACCCACTGCTATCCATAGAGAAGCTGGGGGCCTGTCCAGCAAACACTCTTGAGGATGAAGAACTCTTACTCAATAACTTACCCGACTGTCTTGCAAGGTGGAGGCTTAGATCATCTAGCGAAAGGGAGAGGGATAGAAGGCAGCAAAGCTTTTGCGTCCCGAAGGATGAGATAGTGGCCAATAATTAGGGCTTGCTGAGAAAGCCATATCCACTGCAGCGCAGTTGATTCTAGCTGCTGTCTTGGGTTAAGATGGGCCCTAATCAGCCTTTTCTGGCTTAGAAGAATCGCCTGGATCCCCAATGTACGTTTTTCAGCACTCAGGC
>CAIZQU010000101.1 GCA_903935205.1 uncultured cyanobacterium
GGAACGGATCGCCAATGCAGTCTGCGTGTGTAGGCCTTGCCCGGAGAGGGACCTGAGGTCTGCGGAGCTTTATGCGTAATCAAGTCGCCAGTTGGACAGCGGATTTCACGGCGCGCCAGAGCCAGATCACCCTGAACGCCACTCCACCCCCGGCGCAATGGAACAGTCACGACTATCTCAACCCCCTGGCTCCCCTGCCCTACGGGCCGCTCAACCCCCAGTTGCTGGCCCCAGGCCCCGGCGGCGTCGTTGATCTGTTCCCGGTCCATCAGCTCCAGAGCACCGATCGCGGTGGCCCCGTCTACAACCAGCCCCTCGCCGCCCCGCCCGCCGGGGTGGATCGCCGGACCTGGGCCACCCAGCGGCTGCTGGCCGCGGCCGGACAGTTGATCGGCACCCCGTACCAGCACCAGCACCTGCCCTCCTTCGACCCTGCTCCCTCGGTCAACGCCGGACGTTTCAACTGGTCTGCCGTCAGCAACGAGCCGCTGCTCCAGACCACCCAGCAGCTCCCCTCGGCCGTGGGCCCCAGCGCCAATCCCTATGCCAGTAGCTATGGCGTGCCTGAGGCGGGCATCGATTGCACCGATTTCAGCGCTTACATCTACAACCTGGCCCTTGGCATCCAGCTGTACTCCGGCACGGGCACCCAGATCCAGTTCGATTCGGGGACTGCCCCAACCCCCACCAACAATCCGAGCCCTTCCCTTTCGCTGGCCCTCGATCCCTATGGCGCGCCGATCACACCCAGCTTCTTCAAGGGGCCGAACTATGGACGCGACACCGTCAATGCAGCAACCTCCCTGGATCCCCTGATCGGTCAGCTGCAGCCGGGGGACCTTCTCTACATCGGCGGCCCCGATGGCATCCGCCATGTGGTGATCTGGCTCGGCCCCTACGGAACGCTTGCGGATGGCAGCCCATCGCCGGTGAATCTGGTGATCAGCAGCCATGACAACACCCCCGCCATCTTCGATCTGACCAGCGGATCTGACCTCGACGCTGACGGCTATCCGCTGGTGGGCCCCGGCTCAACGCTTGACCAGGAGATTGCCGACCATCTTCCCCCTCCAGGCGTTCACATTCTTCCGTTCAGTCCCGATAACTGGTTCTACCAAAACTTCCAGGTGGCCATGCGCTTGCTTCCCCCCCAGCCCGTACCAGCCCCCGGACTGCATGCCGGTGCCCTGGCGGCCTTCGCCCTCGCCCGCCGTTTGCGTCGCCGCAGCCGAGGCTGCTGACTCCCCCCAGCCCGTCGGTCAATTGCCGGCGGCCATGGGGCGGCTCACCGGGCATCCTGGCTGCCCGCCGCCTCGGCCAGCCTCACCGACCGAAGCCCAGCTGCCGTGGTCTGCGGCGGCGCTGCTGCATACCCTGGGGGGGTTGTTCATCCCCGCGGCGGCCATCAGCGGCTGCCCGACCCTCAGCATGGCTCTTCTCGATGATCTGATCGGCGGCGTGGTGTCCGCCGTGGCCGGTGACAAGGCACCAGCCTTCAACGATTTTCTCAAGTCCAATGGCGGTCTCAGCGGTCTGGCCGAAAAGTTCCAGAACGGCGGTGCGGGCGAGCTGTTTGCCAGCTGGGTGGGCACGGGCGACAACAAGGCGATCACCACCCAGCAGATCAACGCCGTGCTCGGCAACAGCCAGGTGCAGGAGTTTGCCAAGAAGCTGGGGATCGATACCGAGGCCGCGGCCAACTTCATCGCCACCAGCCTGCCGGCCCTGATCGACAAGATCACCCCCGACGGCAAGGTGGAGCCCAACCCCGACGCCCAGGTGGGTCCTACCGCCTGATCCGGACCGATGGGGCATCGGCCCCCTGTCCCGAAGGGTCCTTCAGGGCCCCCGTCCACCCCGGATCCGGGGCGGACGGGGGCATTTCCATGGTCCGGCATTTCCATGGTCCGAATCCCCTGCCTCCGCCCAGGGTCGGTGCTGCCGGCCCGGGATGCGCCGGTTGCGTCGTTCGGGGCTGTGTGGCCGGCGATCGCCTGACCTTGCACCCATCAGGACCATCGCCGGCCTCTCGCCAGCCGCTGCAACGCCGCTCTTTTGCTTCCAGCCTCGTGGCCAAAAGATTGGAGCTGTTGTCGTGGCAGCAGCTCCAGCGGCAGCAGCGGCGCAGGCCTCCATCGGCGGCGATCGCCAGGGCGGCCATCGTGTTCATGGTCTGATCTGCCGTAAACTCAAATCCCGTTGGGCCGGCCTCAGCATGGCCAGGCTTGGTGCCATCGCTGCGGCGCCGAAACGAGTTTTTTTCTGCCCGCTGCCATGCTCTCCCGCCTCGGTTTCGGTACATCGGGAGTGATGGGAGCTGCATTGACAACATCGGGGCGATTGAAGCTTCTTGATACAGCCTGGGATGCGGGAATCCGCCATTTTGATACAGCACCTCTCTATGGTTTTGGCGAAGCTGAGAGCCTGCTTGGCCCCTTCCTTCGCCGCCGGCGCGACACGATCACCATCACCACCAAATTCGGCCTGCTGCCCGCCAGCGTCCATCCCCTCGCCCGCCCCCTGATCCCCCTGGCCCGGGGGGTCAACCGGCGGCTGTTGCCCCCCCTGCGACGCGGTGTGGCGCGGCTGGCCAGCCGGCGGTCAGCGGCGCCAGGGCCCCAGGCGTCCAGCCTGCTGGTGCCACCTCCAGGGGCAGGGGCGGCTGATCCGGTCGCCGCCCCGCCCGCCGGCAGACAGCCGGGCGTGCCATCGCCGGCGGATCAACGCAGCGCCGGGCCGGACACGCCCTACACGCCGGCCAACCTGCGGCAGCAGTTGGAGCAGAGCCTGCGCAAACTGCAATGCGATTGCATCGATTACTACCTCCTCCACGAAGCCCAGGCCGCCTATCTCCAACCACCCTTTCTCGACACCCTCGATCAGCTCGTCGCCGAGGGCAAGATCCGGCACTACGGCATCGGCGGCGGTCGCTGGTCGAGCCGCTGCATCGTCGAACGCTTCCCCCAGCATCCCTGGGTGCTGCAGATCCCCGACACCCACACCAACGACGACACCGCCTGGTTTGCCGAACACAGCGCCGGTCCCCTGTTCACCCACAGCGCCCTGCGTCTGGGACGGGAGGGCGCCCAGCAGGAGCTGGGGGCACTGCTCGGTCCCTGGGCCGCATTGCGCCAGCGCCCGGTGGAGGATCCCGCCCTGGTGGCCGAGCTGCTGATGGCCCTGGCCCTGAGCCGCAATGCCAGGGGCTGTGTGCTTTTTTCCAGCGGCCATGGCGATCGCATCCGCGCCAATGCCGCCCTGCTGCAGACCCTCTCGACCCTGGATCCACCGGCCCAGCGCTGGCTGCAGGCCGCTGCCAGCGCCAGTGCCGACGCCGCTGCCCCGCACCCCTGAGCCAGCGATGTTCCTGGATTTTGATGACGGCTCCCAGGCGCCCCCCCGCAGCACCGACATCTGCATTGTCGGGGCCGGGGTGATGGGCCTGGCGGTGGCCTCCCAGGTGCTGGCCCGGAGCCAGCGCCGGGTGTTGTTGTTGGAGGAGGGGGGGCTGGAGGATACGGAATCGAGCTCCGCCGTTCCCGCCGAGCTGCATGGGGGGGATCTGGCTTCGGGGGTCCAGGGCTCCCGGGCCCGCGGCTTCGGGGGATCGAGCCGGCGCTGGGGGGGGCAGGCGCTGCCCTTCACGCCCTTGGACCTGCAGGATCGCCCGTTTGCGGCCTGCCGCGGCGGCTGGCCGATCGGCTGGGAGGAGTTGAACCGTTATTACCCGGCGGCGGATGCTTTTCTCGGCCTCTCCGCGATCGGCTTCGATCGCGATCTCTGGCGCAGCCCGCGGCTGGCGACCGCCTTCGCCGGCGGAGCCGATCTGGAATTGAGCGTCTCCAAATACAGTCCCCACGCCTATCTCGCCAACGTTCACCAGGGACCGATCGGCCGCTCCCAGCAGGCCGACTGCCTGCTCCATGCCCGGGTGGCCTGGATCGAGGCGGGCCCATCGCCGTCCCGCCAGCCTCGGATCACGGTGCGCAACCGCCAGGGAAGGGAGGCCACGATCGAGGCCCGGGTGATCGTTCTCTGTGCCGGTGGCATCGAAAATCCACGCATCCTGCTCCATTCCCAGGATCAGGCCAAAATTGATCTCAAAGCCTCGGCCGATGTCGTGGGTCGCTACTACCAAGACCACATCGGCTTCTTTGCGGCACGACTCGAGCCGCTCGATTGGCGGCTGTTCCAACATTTGTTTTCCAGTTTTATTCCCGGTAATCAGAAGTATGTGCCCAAGTTGCAGCTCTCCCTCGAACTGCAACGACGACTCGGCCTGCTCAATGTGATCGGCAACCTTGATGTTCAGGAAGCCCCTGACTCGCCCCGCCACGCCGCCCGCCGTCTGTACAACAGCCTGCGTCGCCGCCGGCCGGGCGACGCCTCCCTGCGCTCCAATCTCAACGATTTCTGGCGGTTGTTCAAGGCCGCTCCAGAGGCTGCGGCTCTGCTGAATAGCCATTGGTTGCGACGCCGCATCGCCCTGCCACGCCAGGGGCGCTTCTTCCTGATGGCCAATGCCGAATCGGAACCGCTGGCCTCCAGCCGGATCCTCCTCAGCGAGCAGCGCGATGGTCATGGCCTGCGGCGCGCCCAGGTGAACTGGCGGCTCAGCGACCACAGCCTGCGGGCTCTCCAGTCCTACGGGGCTGCGGTCCGCCAAACCCTGGAACGCTCAGGAATCGCCAAGGTCTCGCTCAGTCCTTACCTCACCGATCCGGAGGCCGACTGGAAGGAAAGGGCCTACAGCCTCTACCACCACATGGGCGCCACCCGCATGGCCACCAACCCGGCCGAGGGGGTGGTCGATGCCTACGGGCGGGTTCATGGCCTCGCCCATGTCTATGTCGCCGGCACCTCGGTGCTGCCCAGCGGCAGTGCCTCCAACCCCAGCTACACCGCCCTGGCCCTGGCCTTGCGGACCACCGAGCGCTTGCTGCTGGAGAGCTGAGGGCCGGGAAAGGTGGTTCAGCCCCTGGCCGACTGACCTGGCAGTTGATCGATCCGACCATCGCGCTTGAGGCGGGTCTGCAGCGCCAGCCAGTTCAGGGCGACGGGGGTGGCGGCCAGCAGGGGCACGGCCACCAGGGCCGGCCGGCTGCTGGCCGCCAGCAGGGCCGCGGCCACCGCCAGCCCCCCCAGCAGGAACGACTGGCCGGCGCTCTGCTGGGCCAGGGCCAGGCGCCGCAGCAGCCGATCGGTCTCACCGGCGCGGATCTGCACCTGCAGGTCTCCCTGTTCGATCCGGGCCAGGCTCTCATCCAGCCGCCGCGGGATGCCAAGGGCACGGCTGCCCACATCGGCCGCCTGGCGGGTGATCTCGTTGAGCAGGTCGTTGGGGCCGTTACCGCTGGCGGTCATCAGGGGCAGCAGGTAAGGGCGGGCGATCGCCAACAGATTAAAGGCTGGATCGAGGCTGCGACCCACGCCCTCGAAGGTCGAGAGGGCCCGCATCACGAAGATCAGCTCCGGCGGCAGACGAAACGGCTGGTCGTAGACGAGGTCGTAGATGTCGCCGGAGAGCTTCTCCAGCACGCGCGAGTCGAAGGGTGGGGTGAGGGCCTCGTTGAGCATCAGCCGCACCAGGCGTCGCACCGGACCCACGTCGATGCCCCGGGCGATCACCCCGGCCTGCTGCAGCTCCTGCACCAAGGCGGCGGCATCGCGGGAGGCGGCCTGGCGCACCATCCGGCCGATACGGCTGCGCAGGCGCTCGGAGAGCTGCCCCATCATGCCGAAGTCGTAGTAGATGAGGGCGCCATCGGCCGCCACCGCCAGGTTGCCCGGGTGGGGATCGGCGTGGAAGAAACCGAAGCGCACCAGTTGTTGCAGATAGCTGGCGGCGCCCTTCTCCGCCACTGCGGCCGGATCGATCCCGGCCGCCATCAGGGCGGGGCGGTCGTTGATCTTGATGCCGGGCACGTAATCGAGGCAGAGCACGCGGCGGCTGCTGAGCTCCCAGATCACCGCCGGAATGCGGATGCCCGGATCGTCGAAGAACTGCTGGCGGAAGCGGGCGGCATGTTCGGCCTCGAGGCGGAAATCGAGTTCGCGCAGCAGCACCCGACGGCATTCCTTGGCGATTCCCACCCAGTCGCGGCCCCGGCCCCAGCGGGGGTGGCGCTGCACGGCGGCGGCCACCTGCTGCATCACCTCCAGATCGAGGCGGAACAGCGGCTCCAGTCCCGGCCGCTGCACCTTGAACACCACCTGGCGGCCGCTGCGCAGGCTGGCGCGGTGGACCTGGGCCAGGCTGGCCGATCCGAGGGGGGACGTTTCCAGATCGATGATCTCCAGCCGGCGCTCGCCGAGCTCCTCGGCCAGGATCGCCTCCACCACCGGGAATGGAAAGGCCGGCACCCTGTCCTGCAGGTGTGCCAGCTCCTCGACCACCTCGGCGGGAAAGACATCGGGCCGGGCTGAGAGGATCTGGCCGAGCTTGATGAAGGCCGATCCCAGCCCCAGCAGCTCGGCGGTAAGCCAGCGGGCCTGGCGACGACGACGGGCGGCCAGCCGTTCCGTGCTCCAGCCGCCGCGGTAGGTCCAGCGGCGGCTGTCCCACCAGAGGCCTGCCAGCAGCTGCAACACCACGCGCCAGATGCGCAGCGGCCTCGCCAGGCGGGCGCCGCGGGCCAGGGAGGAGGAGGGGCTCATCGGGCCGGACCGGATCCCTGGGGAGGTGCGTTTCGGGGGGGCATGGGGGCGCCGGCGCCCGCTTCGAGACGCTCAGCCAGGCGGGCCACCTGGGCCCGCAGGGCGTCGATCATCGCCTGGGGGTCTGCCGTGGCCCCGGCCTGGGGGCCACGGCCCGAGAAGCCACTCCACACGCCGCGGCCAGCGTCGGGGTTCGAGCCATCGGACGGCTCCGGGGCCGGCCCGGCGCCCCGTTCCAGGCGGGCGGCCTCCTGTTCCACCTCCTCCCAGAACAGGCCCAGTTCCTGCTGCAGCCGGGTCGGTGCGTCCTGGGCGAGCAGGGAGAGGGTGGCGGCGGTATCGGCCAGACCGCTGCCCAGACGCGCCGCGATCCGATTGACGGCGGCCTGGAGCAGGGAACGGGGAGCGCTCATCGAACGACCGACGCTGGGGCCAAGGGCTGGGGGAACTGTGGCAGATCAGGGCAGGGGAGCGGGCCTCGGGGCCGGGGGGGCTTCCGGCAGGATCGGCAGCTGGGGTGTGGCGGCGGCGGGTTCGGGGGACGGGCTGGCCGGCAGCTCCGGGGCCGGGGGGGTCTCGGTCTCCGGCAGCGGATCGCGGCGGTTGAGGCCGTCGAGACTTGTGCTGGAACCCTCGCCCTGCTCCTGGCGCTGTTCCCGATCGGCCCTCTGTTCGGCTTCCAGCTCGGCCCGGCGCTCCTCGTCTTCCTCCTTCTGGCGGGCATGGCGCTTGTCCTGTTCGATCGCCTCCAGATCGGTCCGCAGCGGCAGCACCGGGCCGCCATGGCGGCGCCTGAGCGCTTCAAGGGACTGGCCGGGGAAGGGTTGGACGCTGAAGTTCTGCGCTCCGGCCGGCCCGTCTTCGCTGCGCACTTTCAGCAGGCGTTCGGTGATGCCATGGCCCAGTCCGAAGCAGAGGCCGAGGGCCAACCAGTGGCGCCAGGTCCAGGTTGGGGATGGTCCCTGGTCGCTCTCGGGTGACGGGGGCTTGGCGCCCCGGGAGCCGCGCCCGGTCGGGGGCATCACAACCATCGGATCGGAAGGGGGCCGCTGATCAGGCCATCCTGCCGGAAGACGCCAGGCCCGGGCCCCACGGTGTCCCGGCGGGGTCCTGCTGGCCTGAGGTGCGGCGACCCGCCTTGCCCTCCCTGCCGCGCCGCCCTTTGCTGGAGCCAGTTTTTCCCTCCTGGCGATGCCGCTGCTGCCCCGTTGGCGCTACATGACCCCCGAGGCCAAGGCGCTGACCCGCCGCCTGGCCGTCTCCGGCGGCGTGCTGCTGGTGGCCCTGCTGGTGTTCCGGAGCCTGATTCCCTGGCTGCTGCTTGGACTGGCAGCCTGGTGGCTCTGGAAGCTGGTGAGCCGCTGAGGGGAGGGAAGGGAAATCCGCCCCAGACGGCCACAAAAAAAGCGGACCCGTCCAGGACCCGCTCGATGACCGGTCTCAGTTTATGAACTTATGTAATGCAACCGTGGCTCTTGTGGTCCGGGATGCCGGGCTGCCGGGGCGGTTCCCGATCAGCCCTGGGGTCCTCCCTCCGTTCTGGCCTCGCTTCCGGTGAAGGCGACCAGCCGGCAGCGACGGCCATCGAGCTCCAGATCAAGCTCAACACGCAGCGGTTCGTCCGTGGTCAACCGGATCAGCTGGCGCTCGATGGAGCTGAACCGGTTCAGGGGGCTGAGATCCGGCTGGAGGCCCCAGCCCAGGGGCTGCTCGCGGGAGCCCTGGCTCCAGCGCCCGGCCAGAACGCGGGCGGAGCGGCTCCGGCTGCTGCGGTTGATCAGGCCCAGCTCCACATTCAGGGCATGGGTTTCCGGGCCCCGCGGCGGAGCTGGTGGCGCCACCACCCCGGGCGGAAGGGCGCCATCGGGTCGCTGCGGAATCCGGTCGAGCCAGGCGCGCAGCTGGCTCTCCACGGTGGGGTCGATGCAGGGGGGCAGGGGGGTGGCCATGGTTGAGGGGAGGCGGGGGGATCGGGAGATTGGGGTGGAAGCCGATGCAGAACAGGAAGCGGAAGCGAAGCCGCAAGGGATAGACACACCCAGCAGCAGGCAGAACAGGAGGGCAAGCGCGAGCTGGGGGAAGGCCCAGGCCGCGGCCAGGGCGGTTGCAGGCACGGGGGAGCGGCGGGAGGTGGGGAGCAGGAGGGAAGCTCAGGGGTTCGGGTCAGAGGAAGCGGCAGGGGCCCTGCGGTGGGCACCTGCCGGTTCGCGGGATCCAAGGGTTGAAGCACCGGGGGGCAGGCAGGTCCGCTCGGGGCAGCTCGCCAGCCCTCAGGGCATCAGGCGTTGCTGGCGCTGATCAGGCCACCGAGTGAGAGGAGCTGGGCGAAGGTGAGGCGGAGGTGCTGCGTGCCCCAGGGGTTGTAGATGGTGAAGCGGGAGCTGGCGGCGTCGTAGCCGGTGATCGCGTAGGCGTGGCCCTGAACAGCGCTGCTGACCAGGGTGGCGCTGGAGGTGCTGTTGGAGGCCAAGGCATTGAAGCCACCGATCGTCACCACCCGGTTGCTGTTGACCAGATTGATCAGCGATGCCTGCGTGTAAGAGGCGATGGACTGGGTGCCGGTAGCGATCCCCGTGATGTGGCGGGTGGACTCGGCGCTGGAGCCCCAGCCGATGCCGTTGTCATTGCCATTGCCATAGAAATTGTTGCCGTCCTGGCCGATGCGGCCGGATTCGTTCACTTGGGCATAGGCCTTTTCGGCCAGTGCCACCCACAGCTCCTGGTTGGCGGAAACCTGCCTGCCGGCATTGGCATAGATGTAGTTCCCGCCGCCGTTGCTGGCCATCATGCGATCAACGGTGACATAGTCGGTCTTGCCGTTGCTGAAGAAGCGCACCGACCAGGTGCCATCGCCATTGTCCCGGAACATGTCGCTGATCGCGGCGTTCTTGTCGGTGGCCGTGCCGGCCAGGGCCGCCAGGTAGTAGCAGTCGCCGGTGGCTCCCTGAACGATGTCAGCGGCGCTGGCCCCCCCGACGAACAGGCTGCCATTGGCATAGGTGTAAGACCCCACCAAGCTGTTGCTGGCGTCACGATGAATGGCCGGGCGATCGGTGCCAAAGAAATGCTTGCCGATCAGCAGATTGAGCTGGTTTGTGGAGCTGTCAGCCGCGAGGTTGCCGAGCCGGTCGCGGATGCTGTCCGAGCCTGTGTACCACTGGTTGCTGTTGTCGGCATAGACCACCTTGCCAGCCAGGACCTTGAGATCGGCAGCGAAGTTGGTGGTGTTGATCGCGTTGTTGTAGAAAGTGCGCAGGTCGCTCAGTTCGCTGCCAACCACGCTGCCGTAGTCGCCGGCACTCTTGAGAATCCCGATCACGTCAGCCCGCGACAGGCTGCTGTCGGTCTGGATCGCATTGAGTGCCGCGTTCTCGACGCTGCTGTCCACGAGCATGTCGCGCCAGTAGGCCTCCAGGGCATCGGCGCTGCGGCTGATGTTGAGCGTGTAGGAGGTGGCGCCATGGTTCCAGGGGGCCTGGGCGTAGCTGTAGGCCCGCGCCACGTAACTGCCCACGCCCAGGTTGAGGCGGATCGATTCGCTCTGATTGGAAGCTCTGTCGCCGAAGCCCAGCAGGTTGCCAGATGTGGAGTAGAGGGCGAGGCCGGCGTTCTGGCTCAGCCCCGTGAGCGAGAGGCAGATTTCACCGCTCTTGCCAACCTGGAAGCGATAGTAGTCATCGCCATCGCGCAGGCCATTGAAGGTGTAACCAACCTGCCCTTGGATCGTGGCATCACTGCGATAGGCGATCTGGCCGACATCGATGGCATTGGTCAGCAGATCTCCCCGGTCGCTGCCGGTTGATTCATTGGCTGAGGAGCTGTCAGCCGTGCTGGAATAGTTGTTGGTGTAATAGCGACCTCCGGTGATCTGGTCGCGGTCATAGACCGCTCGCGCCAGCAGGCCGTTCACCTCATCCCGCTCCGCCTGGCTGGTGAGGCCACCCTCGATCAGGGTGCTGCCGCCCACGGTCAAGGAGCTGCCGGTCAGATCGGCGGCTTGCAGCGAACCAGCAGCATCCCTCTCGAAGCCGTTGATCGAACCGCTGAATCCATAGGCTTTCAGTCCATCGCTGATGATGCCGGTCATGCTCTTGGTGTCGCTGCCAGAGAAGGCGTTGACGGAGGCATTCTGGGTGGCAAACATTGGAGGCTGGGGATCGACTGAAACCACCTTCCTCCGATTCGGCGATCCGGGCCGGGATCGCGATCAAGCACAGCTGTGATCATGATCACAGCTGTGGAATCGCTCACCAATGGCTTGAGAATCTGCCGCTGTTCAGCACAGGGGCTGGATGCCACAAAGCCTCGGCGGCACAGAACTGCAGCGATCCGGGCACCCTGCCCAGGACCTGGGTGCCGCCCGCCCGGCCAGCCTCAGGAGAGGGCCGCAGCCGTTTCCATCGCCCCGCGTCCCGCCTCCTCGCGCACGATCTGGCGTGCCCAGGCGTCGGTGGCGAGGACATCGGCCAGTGAGGGGTTGGCGGTGAGATCGGCGCGGTGGCGGTCGCAGGTCCGTTCGATCAGGCGCGGGATGTCGAGGAAGTGGA
>CAIZQU010000102.1 GCA_903935205.1 uncultured cyanobacterium
GCTCCCAATCCATAGGGAGATCTCGCTGTGGACGGAACTGGGTCTCCCATGGATCTCATCCCCATCGCGATTGCGGCGCCGTACCAAAGGGCAGAATGATTGCGCCGCAATAGATCTTGCGATCAAGCTGCCGCGATGGTCCTGATGCCCTTTGTCTCAGGCTGAGGCCGCGATGGCCGCCCGATCGGGTCTGTCTCTGTTCAGGGCCTGGCCTGTCGACCTACGCGCCACAGGCTCCTAGGGGTCATCGCTCGGCTCTTCGGCCTGCCGCGGCTCCTTGGAGGCCAGGGTGCGGGCCACCAGCCAGTCCAACGCAGACCGGCTGGCTTCCACCACCAGGGGCCGGCCAGCCGCTCTCACTCCCTCCTCCCCGAGCATCGACGCGCCGCTCACGACGCCAGGTCCAGCGCCCCCCGGCCGCATCCAGACCAGATATTCATGGTTGCCAGCCGGGCCGGTGATCGGTGAGGCCAGGGCCGCCGCCATCTGCCAGTCAAGGGTTGCAGCGGCAGCGATCACCGACTCCAGGGCATCGCCATGGGCCCGGGGGTCGCGCACCACCCCTCCTTTACCGACCCGGCCCCGACCGACCTCGAACTGGGGCTTGACCAGCAGCACCGCCTCCGCGGCGGGCAGCAGCAGACCGCGCAGGGCCGGCAGCACACGGCTGAGGGAGATGAACGAGACATCCGCCACCGCCAGATCGGGCCAGGGATCGGCGGGTCCGTAGAGATCAGCGGGGCTGAGGTGGCGCAGGTTGGTGCGTTCCCGCAGCACCAACCGCGGATCGCTGCGCAGCGACCAGGCCGTCTGGCCATAGCCGACATCGATGCCGTAGATCCGTGCCGCGCCGTGCTGCAGCAGGCAATCGCTGAAGCCGCCTGTGGAGATGCCGCCATCGAGACAGACGCGCCCCTCCACCTGGAGCGGCAGCGCTTCGAGGGCGGCCAGCAGCTTCTCGCCGCCACGGGAGACAAAACGGGGCGGCTGTTCGACCGCCAGCTCCTGCTCCGCCGCCACCGGCACCCCTGGCTTATCGAGCACGGTGGTGCCGCTGCGCACCCGGCCGGCCCGGATCAGCTGCTGGGCCTGCTGGCGACTGGCCACCAGACCCCGCGCGACCAGCTCCAGATCAAGCCGTTGGCGGCCGGCCATGCCAGGGGATGCACACCTGTTGTTATGGAACCACAAACGAAACCGAACAAATACCGCACCTGCAAGGCCCGACTGGCGAGTCAGCGGAGGATGGCAGCCAGCAACCACCCCAAAGCCTCGATGTCCCCATCTGCCCCCGCCAGCGATGCGGCATCCCAACCAGCGGAGCGGCCCGCCCAGCCTGGCCGGAGCTCCGGACGACGCCAGCGCCGCGACGATGGTCGCGTCCTGGCCCTGCTCCGTCCCGGCAGCTTCGTGCAGTTGGTCGACCACCCCAGCGATCTTCCCCCCTTTCAGTTGATCCAGTGCCGCGGTGGCCGCTGCTGGGTGCGGCAGCAGGCCTGGGGTGAGGGAGTGCAGTGGGAGGTGGCCCACCGGCGGCTGACCTGGGCCGCCTGAGCGGTGGGCCTGGGCCGATAGGTTGGGGGATCGACCAGCACCCCCACCGCCGCCTTGATCGAGCGCTATACCCTGCCCGCCATGGGCCGCATCTGGAGTGAGGAGGCCAAATTCCAGAGCTGGCTCGATGTGGAGATTGCCGCCACCGCCGCCAATGTGGAGCTGGGGCGGGTGCCGGCCGAGGCCCTGGAAACGATCCGGGCCAAGGCTCGCTTCGAGGTGGAGCGGATCCTGGAGATCGAGGCGGAGGTCCGCCACGACGTGATCGCCTTCCTTACCAACGTCAATGAGCACGTCGGCGATGCGGGTCGATACATCCATGTCGGGATGACCAGCTCCGATGTGCTCGACACCGGCCTGGCCCTGCAGCTCAAGGCTTCGGTGGCCCTGCTGCGCCAGGAGCTGGATGACCTGGCGGTGGCCTTGCGGGAGCTGGCCCGGGCCCACAAGAGCACGGTGATGATCGGCCGCTCCCATGCGATTCATGGCGAGCCGATCACCTTCGGCTTCAAGGTGGCAGGTTGGCTGGCGGAGGTGGAGCGCAACCGCGAGCGGCTGGAACGGCTGGAGCGGGTGGTGGCCGTGGGTCAGATCAGCGGCGCCATGGGCACCTATGCCAACACCGATCCCCAGGTGGAGGCGATCACCTGTCGGCTGCTGGGGCTGGAGCCGGACATCGCCAGCACCCAGGTGATCGCCCGCGACCGCCACGCCGAATACGTGCAGACCCTGGCCCTGGTCGGCACCGCCCTGGAGCGCTTCTCGACCGAGATCCGCAACCTGCAGCGCACCGATGTGCTGGAGGTGGAGGAGAACTTCGCCAAGGGCCAGAAGGGCAGCTCGGCCATGCCCCACAAACGCAACCCGATCCGCAGCGAGCGGATCGGTGGCCTGGCCCGGGTGTTGCGCGGTTACACCGTGGCCGCCCTGGAAAACTGCGCCCTCTGGCACGAACGGGACATCAGCCACAGCTCGGTGGAGCGGATGATGCTGCCCGATTGTTCGGCAACCCTGCACTTCATGCTGCGCGAGATGGTGGAGGTGGTGCGCGGCCTGGGGGTCTACCCCGACAACATGACCCGCAACATGAACCACTATGGCGGCGTGGTGTTCAGCCAGCGGGTGCTGCTGGCCCTGGTGGAAAGCGGCCTGGCCCGGGAGGCCGCCTACCGGATCGTGCAACGCAATGCCCATGCGGCCTGGAACAGCGAAGGCGGCGATTTCCGCGCCAACCTTGAGGCCGATCCGGAGGTCAGCGGCCAGCTGAGCGCCGAACAACTGGCGGCCTGCTTCGCCACCGATCTTCACCAGGCCAACCTGGCGGTGATCTGGGAGCGGCTGGGGATCTGAGCGGCGAGGGGATCGTGATGGGCGACGCCACCCTGATCGCCAGCTTCTGGATCGCCCAGGCGGATGCGATCTACGCCGTGGTCAGCACCACCCTGCTGCTGGCGGTGGTGGCGCTGGTGCTGCGGCCGGGCCCTCGCTGAGCTGGGGACCGCAGGGCCGCAGAAACGGGGTGGTGTCTCGGAGCGATCCGTGGCTGGAGGCCCCATGGGCTGCCGGGGGCAGCCAGAGCAGTTCAGCGGCAAGCCGACGCTCGGCTGGCCGGGCGATCCATGGCGTCTCCCTCTCAACCGATTGGCATGCGCCATGGCTCTCGATCTGGGGGCGATGGCACGGAGTGATCCGGATCATCAAGCGCCTGATCTCTGGCGAACTCCGCTGGCTCAGGGTGCCGGAGCTGGACTGCCGGGGGCCGTGGCCGCTGGTGCGGCTGGTGTCCCTGGCGCTGCCGGGGCCGCTGCCAGCAGTCCGCGGCGCTGCAGGTCGGCCACCAGTCCGTCGAGCACAAGGGAGGCCCCGTAGGCGCTGAGGTGGTCGCCGTCGCTGTAGAGCAGGGCGCCCTGGCGCAGCCGGGGGCAACGCTGGGGGCCGCAAAGGGCCGCGGCGGGGTTGTGGATCAACAGGTTGGGCCGGCCGGCCAGGCCTCGGCGCAGCTCGGCTTCGAAGAAGGCTGCAAAGCGGTCCAGGCCACGGCGGTCCTGGCCCTCGAGGCAGGGGGCTGGCAGGCGGGGGCGGAACCACTGGGGACGGCAGAGCTCCATCGGCACCTCACCGCCGAATTCGGGGGTGGGCAGCAACAGCACGAAGCGGGTCTGGCGATGGCGATCGACCAGCTCCGCCACCGCAGCGATCCAGCGCTGCAACGCCTCCTGGCGGGCGACGGGGGCACCACCGAGGGGATCGAAATGGCCGGTGCGACCGAGCACCGCCTCGCCGAGGTAACCCGGATCGAAATAGAGGGGCGAACGCAACGACAGCACCACAACACCCTGGCGGCCAACGGGGGGGCCGTCGGGTTGGATCAGCTGATCCCAGCGCTGCTCAGCCACCAGGGCATAGCGGGAGCTGCTCTCCTGATCCATGCCGGTGGCGGGATTGGTGTAATGAAGCGGCGGATAGGGAGCCCCCACCGTGGCGGACTCGCCGTAGGCCAGACCGTGGCGTTGGCAGAGGGCGGGGGCAGCGGCCATGAAGTGGTGGGCGTGGCTGTCGCCGACCAACAGCAACCGCCCCCGGGACCGGGAGGAGCAATCGGCCGCGGATCCGGAATCGCCGCTGGCTGGGCGATTCGGATCGCGGTAAGCGGAGTCTGGATCGCCGCCGTAGAGGCGGGCGCTGCCATAGCGGCTGAGGCCCTGCAGCACCCCGGTGCCGAGGCCGGCCAGCAGCAGGCCCGTGGCCACCACCTGCCAACGATTGGGCCACCAGGAGGCCCGCCGCAGCGGTTCCTCCAGGCAGCGCCAGGAGAGCACGGCCAGCACCAGGATCAACGGCACCTGCCACAGCGCGGTGCTGGCGCTCACCCCCACCGTCCAGCGGCTGAGGGAGAGCACACTCCAGTGCCAGAGATAGAGGGAATAGGAGATCAGCCCCAGAAACACCAGGGGTGGACGGCTGAGCAGGTGCTGGGCGGCGGTGCCGGGCCGCAGGCTGCCGATCAGAAGCGTTGTCAGCCCCACGGCGCCCAGAAGCGGCAGGGCCCCGAAAGCCAGGGGCAGGGCCATCAGCCCGACCAGGGCCACCAGGGCCAGCAGGGGCGGAAAGAAGCCCCAGGCGGGGAGACGGCCAGGGGCCGTGGGGCGGGGCAGCAGGGCGAGAAACAGCAGCGCCCCCGCCGCCAGCTCCCAGAAGCGCGCGGGCAGCAGGTAGTAGGCGGCGGGCTGATCGACCACCAGCCAGCGCAGCAGGATCAGCAGCGAGGCCAGGGCCAGCACGCCGAGCAGCAGCGGCGTCGCCCGCCCCCGGCCGGGGGAACGGCAGAAGCCGCTGAACCAGAGCAGCAGGGGGAACAGCAGATAGAACTGCTCCTCCACGCCGAGGGACCAGGTCTGGGCGAAGGGATGGAGGGCGATGGCGGGCCGGAAGTAATCGACCGCCAGGTGATAGAGGGTGATGTTCGAAAGGCCGAACAGGGAGCGCCAGCCCACGCCGAGCATCAGGCCCGGTTCAGGGCTGACCAGGCAGAGCAGGGCCGCCGTGATCAGCACACAGGCGAGCAGGGCCGGCAGCAGGCGGCGGATGCGGCGGCCATAAAAACCGAGCAACAGATCGCCGAGGCCGGTGGCCGGGCGGGCGGCGAGGGAGGCGGTGATCACATAGCCGGAGATCACGAAGAACACATCCACCCCGAGATAGCCCCCCGGCAGCAGCTTGGCGCTGAAGTGATGGAGGATCACCGCCAGCACCGCCACGGCCCTCAGTCCGTCGATCTCGGGCCTGTAGGGGATCGCGGGCGTGGGGGCAGGGGCGGAGGCGGCAGGGGCGGAAGCCATGGCGCTCAGGCGGTGGCTGGGGTGGAGGGGGAGGCCACGGCCTTCAGGCGGTGGCCGGGGGGGCGGCGAGGGCCTGGCTGGAGGGCTCGCCAACGGCGGCATCCGCTGCGGCGGGATCTGCGGTTCCAGCGGAATCGGCGGCCTTTGTGGTGTCTGCGGTTGCGGCGCCGGGGATGGGGCTCAGCTCGATTTCGGCCGTTGCGCTGCCTGGGCTGACGATGGCGGGCCTGGTGGTCGCCGCGACGTTGGCGGCGGGCCTGCCATCAGCTCCGCCATCGGGGCCAGCTCCGGGGCCGGGGCCAGGTCCGGGCGCCGGCAGGAGGTCTTCGATTTCGCAGACCGGGAAGCGGTTGATCGCCCGCAGGGCCTGGCGGGCCTTGGTGCGCAGCTCCTCGCTGACCGCCTCCACGTAGGGGACCTGGGCGAGCAGATCGACCGTGCGCCGCAGCAAGCGCACCACGTCGCCCTCATCGAGGGAGGTGGCGGCGATCACCTCACCCCAGGGGGCGCCGCAGGCCCAGGCGTGGACCAGGGCGGTGAGATCCGGCTCCCACCAGATCGGCACCACCACACCACGGCGCTCCTGCTGGCGCTGCAGCTCTCGCCGCAGGCCGCGCAGATCATGGAGGGCCTCCTCCACCGCCGGCGGCGGCGGCCAGGCGCACCAGAGATCGGGACGGTTGACCTCGGTGGAGATCGCCTCCAGCACCGCCGCCAGCTGGGCCGGATCGAGGCCATCGAGGTGGCCGCTGATCAGGGCCAGGCCGAGCCAGAGCTCGTTGTCGCCGCGCAGGGCGGCCACGCTGCGGCCCACCTCGGTGGGCTGGAGGCCGTCGTCGCCAGCGAGAGCGCCGAAGAAGCGCAGGATGTCGATCAGCTGCAGGAAGGTGTCCCAGTGGCGGTTGGAGCGGAAATGGAGCAGCCGTTGCCGCTCCTGCAGCTCCACCTCCAGCTCCTCCACGCGGCGGCGATGTTTCTTGAGCTGGCGGCGGTCGCCCCAGCGGTGGGCGGGATGGCCTTCCAGCTCCTGCTCCAGCTGCCGCACCGTCTGCCCCTGGGCCTGGACCTCGGCCGCCAGGTCATAGCGGGGGGTGTGCATGTCGTGGCGGCGGGCCAGGGCGGCAACGGCCAGGGCCAGACCACCGCTGTGCTGATCCCCATGGCGCAGTTCACCGAGATGGCGCAACTCGGGCGGTTCGATGCGATCGACCTGCAGGCAGCTGAGTTCGGCGTGGAGGCTGACCACGGCGGAACAGGGCAGCAGGATCCAGACGTTCTCTTCGGTGAGGCAGAGCAGCAAGGGGAACTGCCCCGAACCGGGCTGCTTGCGCACCACCACCGCCGGGGTGACGCGACCGCGCAGCTGGGGTGCCCGCAGACTGACCAGGGTGCCTTCGCTGGCGAACTGGAGCGCCAGGGTGAGCTCGTGGGCGAGGGTCTCCTCGGCCTGCTGCTGGAGGATGCGTTGCAGGCGCCGCTCCTCCCGCAGGCGGGCCCGCTGCTTTTCGTAGTCCTCGAACTCCTCCCAGGGCACGGCGCCGCCGCTGTCGGCGAGGGAGGCCAGCTGGGCGCTGAGCTCGGCGATGCGGGCCTCGTCCTCGGCCAGGTCGAGGGTGGCGAGGTAACGGCCGAAGCTGCGCTCCACCAGCTCCTTGGCCTTGGCCAGGTCGTAGCGCTGCAGCAGGTTGAGGACCATGCCGTAGCTGGGAGTGAACTGGCTGACCAGGGGATCGGCCGGTGCCAGGGCCAGCTGCCCCGCCTCCCGCACCCCCTCGAAGCGGCTCTGGACGGTGACCACATAGCCCTGGGAATCGAGGCCGCGGCGGCCGGCCCGACCTGCCATCTGCAGAAACTCACTGCCCATCAGCGGCCGATGGCCGCGTTCGGTGCGTTTGGAGAGGGAGGAGATCACGGTGGTGCGGGCCGGCATGTTGATGCCGGCCGCCAGGGTTTCGGTGGCGAACACCACCTTGATCAGGCCCTGCTGGAACAGTTCCTCGATCAGCTCCTTCCAGGCCGGCAGCACGCCGGCGTGGTGGGAGGCGATGCCGCGCAGCAGCGGATCGGCATGGCCTTCGCGCACCGCCTCGGGGGTGGTGGCGACGAAGGCGTCCAGCCTGGCCCGCAGCCGGGCCTGCTCCTCGGGGCTGACCAGGCAGAGCCGGCCGAGGTCGCGCACGCCTTTGTCGCAGCCACGGCGGCTGAAGATGAAATAGATGGCCGGCAGCATCTGGCGCTCCGCCATCTGGGCGACGACGAAGCCGATCGGTGGCGCCTCGGGTTGGGGCGGCCGCGGTTCCTTGGGGCCCTTGCGGCGGGTGGTCTTGGGAGGCCGCCAGACCTTGCAGTTTGGGTGGAGAGCATTGCCCTCCTCATTGAGCAGCGGATGGAGGCCCTTGGCGCTGCAGAAGCTGAAGGCGAGCGGCACTGGGCGGTGATCGCTGAGCACCAGCTGGGTGGGCCCATGCACCCGGTCGATCCAGTCGGTGAGCTGGCCGGCATTGGCCACGGTGGCCGAGAGGGCCACCAGCTGGATGGAGGACGGGCAGTAAATGATCGATTCCTCCCAGACGGTGCCGCGCTGGGAATCATTCATGTAGTGGCACTCATCGAGCACCACGGCTTCGACATCGGCGAGGGGATCGTCATCGGGACGGTCGATCTCCGCATACAGCATGTTGCGGAAGATCTCGGTGGTCATCACCACGATCCGCGCCTCCCGGTTGAGGCTCAGATCACCGGTGAGCAGGCCGACCTGCTCGGCACCGAACTGGTCGCGGAAATCGCGCAGCTTCTGGTTGGAGAGGGCCTTGAGCGGGGTGGTGTAGAAGACCTTGCGGCCGTGGGCCAGGGCGCGGTGGATGGCGTATTCACCCACCAGGGTCTTGCCGCTGCCGGTGGGGGCGCTGACCACGACGGAGTGGCCCTGGTTGAGGGCGTCGATGGCTTCCAGCTGGAAGTCATCGAGGGGGAAGGGGAACAGATCCGCCGGCGGCGGCACCGGGCCGGGGATGAAACTCATGGGCTGATCCTAGGCGGCTCCTGCCCGGGCACTGGCAGCCGGGGCGTTCCCGGCGCGACGGGGGAGCGCGTCTTCAGGGGGCCGGCATGGGCAGCTCCTGTCAGGATCGAGCTGTGGCCTCCATAGTGGGTTCACAGCTGCCGAGGACCGCGGTGAAGGAGATCAACCCCCTGGAGATGGTGGTGCGCGTGGTCGGCCGGGTGGCGGCCGTGTCCGGGGTGGTGGGCCTGCTGGTCTGGCTCACCTGGGTGATGCTCGATGTCAAGAATATGCAAAGCGGATTCACCCTGCCCAATTGAGGGGATGACGGGGAATGCCGCCAGGCAGGGGCCGCGCCGATCGATTGCGGCGGACGGCGCAGGGATCAGTTCTGGGGGCGACGGTCGGTGGCCTGGGCCTCAGCGGCCAGCAGATCCTCCGCGAGGATGAGCAGGGAGACACCCATCAGAGCCAGGGCCACGCCTCGCTCACCATCGCCGGAGATCTCCAGGGTGCGGGAGACCTGAAGATGTTGCGGCCAGCTCAGGCGCATCCCGGATCACAAGTAGGCGTTATCAGGATCTTAGAGAATGCTGATCAATGCGAGCGTCGTTACAACCTGAAACACTGACAGCCAGCCGGTCCGGTAGTGGTCGTTACGACCGCTGGGCTGGGGGTCGATAACTTCAGCTCACAACCAGTGGCCCTGCGCCCATGTCGATCGAACTCACCATCGGCCAGCAGTTTGAAATCGAACGTTTCAACCGCGTCATCGACGCCACTGCCGATCCAGCCCAGCTTCGCGCCGTTGCCAAGCAACTGTTGCAGGCCTGGCACACCCAGAAGGCAGCCACCAACTGGGTGATCAGCCAGCAGGGCAATAGCGGCTTCGGCCAGACACCCACGCCCTGATCCCATGGAAGCCCGGCGCATGGGCTGCCGCTGTGGCGGTGGCCCCTAGGCTGGAAACTCTGGGTTTACCACCATGCAGCGCTCCAGCCAGGAGATCCGTCGCGGCGTGATTTATGTGAGTGTGTGGGTGCTGATCTGGGGCACCCTCGCCTCGGTTGCCGATGCAATTCTGCTGGGCCGAGGTGCTTACGAAACCGGCACATCAGGACAGGCTCTCACCTTTGCCGCCTATGGCGTGGCAGCCGTGGTGCTGGCCTTTCGTTATGCCCCCCGTTATCTCCATGCCGATCAGAACGGTGGCGATCCATCGCAGCCACCCTCCTGATCGGCTTCGCTGCGATGGAATGATCAGCAACGAAAAAGGCCTCCGAACACAGCGGAGGCCGGAACTGGGGATCGCAATCGCCTGGCGCGAAAGCGATCCGACATCCGGCTCAGACAGGGCCTGGAGCAGGCCGCCAAGCCAGGCTCACGGCCAGGCTCAAAGCCTGAAAGTGGAACTGCTGTAGTCCTCGGAAACCTGGGCGCCCAGGGTCCAGGTGGAAGGCTGGTCAAAACCGAACAGATCGGCGGCGGCGCGGCGCACGGTTTCGACCCGGTGCTGCAGCAGATCGCGGCGGAGGCGCTCCTCGGTGAGTTCCTGGCGGAGGCTGGCCAGTTCAGCCTGACGCTGGGCCTCGGCCTCCTCGATGGCGGCCTGTTCAGCCTCAGCAATCTCCAGCTGGGCAGCGATGGCGGCATGGATCGTGGCCACCTCGGATTCGGCGCGCTGGCGAGCCTCGCGCTCGTGGACCAGATCGTCTTCGAGGCGCTGCAACTGCTCGACGCGCTGGCCCAGCAGGGATTCGCTCTGCTCCCGCCGCTGGCGCTCCTGCTGGAGCTCCTCATGGAGGCGGGAGATCTCGCTCTGGGCCTCGCCGAGCAGGTCGTTGGTGCGCTGGGTGAGTTGGGCGGTGAACTGGCGGGTCAGCGCTTCGATCGCCAGATCGGGGGACTGCGCGACGTCCATGGTGGTGAAAAGGTGGAGCTGTTTTCTAGCGAAGGCACAGGGCGCGACGCGGTAACACCGCTCACCCTGCTTGGCGATCGCGACAATGGCGCCACGCCGGGCCCGGAGCCGCTGACCATGCCGCCACCACCCACCGCCGCAACGGCCCCGGCGCCCGCGGATCAGGCCCGGCGGATCCTGATCACCGGTGCCAGCTCAGGCATCGGCCTGGAGGCGGCTGCCCTGCTGCACCAGGCCGGTCATCGCCTCACCCTCACCTGCCGCGATGCCCCATGCGCAGCCGCCCTGGGCCGCCGGCTGCCGGGGGTAAAGACCGTGGTGTGCGACCTGGCGGATCTGAAGAGTGTGGCGGCCGCCGCGGCCGGGCTGCTGGCGGCGGATCAGCCGATGGATGGCTTGCTCCTCAATGCCGGTCTGCAATACAGCGGCGCCGCGAAGCCTCTCTGGTCAGCCCAGGGCCATGAGCTCACCATGGCGGTGAACCATCTGGGCCATCAGGCGCTGCTGCAGCGGCTGTTGCCGTTGCTGCTGCGAGGCGAGGCACCGCGGCTGGTGGTCACGGCCTCGGAGGTGCATGATCCGGCCACGCCGGGTGGACGGGTCGGCCGTGCCGCCGGGCTGGGCGAACTGGAGGGTCTGCGGTCAGGGCCGGGGGCAGCGATGGTGGATGGGGGCGCCTTCGATGGAGAGAAGGCTTATAAGGACAGCAAGCTCTGCAATCTGCTGATGGCCCGGGCCCTGGCCGAACGGCTGCGGCCCCTCGGCCATCCCGTGGCGGTGCGGGTCTGGAGCCCGGGGCTGGTGATCCCCCGCGGTGAGGGCGGCTTCTTCCGCTATAGCCGTCGCCACAATCCTATCGGCCAGGCCCTGTTCGCCCTGCTCGCCCGGGACCTGTTGCGCTTCAGCGAAACACCCGAGCGGGCCGGTGCCTTGCTGGCCCAGCTGGCCCTGGCAGATCCGGGGGATGCTGGAGCGGATGTGCAGTCGCAGGAGGGGGGTACGGCTGGTGGCCGCGGTGGTGTTGCTGATGCGATGGCGACCGGGCAAGGAGCCATGGATGCCGTGGATGTCGCCTACTGGAGCAACCGGCTGGTGGGTCCCGGTCGCCTGCGCTTCGAGCGGCGCCAACCGAGCGCCGAGGCCTGCGATCGCGCCAAAGCACAGGAGCTCTGGACCCTCAGCGCGGGTTGGATCGGGTTGCCGGCGGAGGTGGGCTGATGGGGGAAGAGCGGCAATCGATCGGGAGGTGGTGATTGGCAAGGGCTGCGGGGAGGGCCTTGGATCCGGGCAGGGCCTTGGACGCTGACAGCCGAGAAATCAGCTGGGCTGAAGCCGCCGCAGCTTTGTTGGCGCTCGCAAGCCTGAGGCTGGGAGGGATGCTGATCAACGAAGCGCATCACTATCTGGGAAGAGAAGCCAGCCAATAGGATGCGAATCACCCGCCGACTCACAAATATTGCAACGGATCAAGTTTTTTGCACGATAGTTTCATCCTCTAATTGGGGCTTGCTGAATTTCATTTGCGGGATTTTTCGACGCGCCAAAGGCGGATCTCTCGGCTCGCACTCCCAAACAGTGGTGACCACAGTTTGACTACTAGAAGCTGACTAAGCAGCCCTAAACAGCGCTGAACAGCGCCTGGAAGCGCACAAATAAAGCATCAGGATATACACAGAGACAAGAAGAGACAAAAAGAGGCGCAGTAGCCTCAGGATCTTCTCAGCATTCATCACAAAGAAGGCCATTGTGATCACTGTTCTTGACGTTTCCACCAGCTTGGTCATGATCCGATCCAATCCGTACTTTCGTTTACTCGTTCCGATTCGCCCTTCGATAACAGAACGTTTTTTCATGTCTGATTTGAATAGCTCTTGCTGCTCTTCAGTTTGGACTTCTGATTCTATTTGCTTCTTGCGTGGGCGACCACTGAGGCGGATTCCATTGGCTGAGCAGAACTTCTTATTCTCGACTGTCATATAGATGGCATCAGCACAAATCCTGGCAGGATAGCATCCTCTCTCTTCCTTGTATTTCGTAGCGCGGGCGATCAGGTCATTGGCTTCGTTATAGTTATCCCAACTGATTCGATCCACATCCACAAAGCCATTGTCGTCTGAGATTGAGACCTTGGCTCCGAACTCGGTTTTCTTACCCGCTTTACCCCTCACGATTGGTCGTACATGTGGCTTCGACAGACTGACAATTCGGTCATTGACCCGCCGGCTATCTGTGTCATACATTTCCTGTTGCTGACGGTGGATCTCACTGCTGACAAGCAGCTTGCGATACAGCTGTGCTCCAAGCTGCAAAAGTGCTGCACCAGAATGGATCATGGCGTCAATCGCTCGTAGATTGCGGCTGATCTCGTTGAGCTGAAAACGTTTGGCATCCCGGATCTCTTCGCGCCTAGGCTTTTTCTTCTTGATGATTGACAGGAAAAGATTGCGAGCCTTGTCTCGGTTGCAGCGAGGCTTGCGATTGATCTTGCCCTGCAACTGCTTGAACAACTCGTCAATGATCTTTTCAGTAACTTCTCTTGCCTCATTGAGAAGCCTCAAATCGACTGGGTAGGGGATGTCTTCTGGAACACATGTCGCATCAAGAATCAGGGTCCCCCAGTTGCTGCCAGGATCCAGTGATGCTGGCTTGACCCCGAGCGCTTCCTCGATGGCCGCAAGTTGCTTCTGTTCTTCTGGATCTGTTCCGTCCTCTTGCTGGGATGTGGCCAGTAGCTCTTGAATCATCGCGATTCCATTAGCTTTGGTCATGTCATTGCAGACCTTCATCAGGTCAGGGCCAATACGCTTGCGGAAATGCACCATCATCGATGGATCGAATGGCGGCAGAGCCTGGTAACCGCTCAACCCGATAAAGAATTGAAGGTATGGTGACTCCGTGATCAGCTCTACCGTTTCACGATCGGTCACGCCAAGGCGTCTTTGGATGTAGACGGCCCCGAACGCCATCTGGAAGGGTTTCGCAGGTGCCCCTGTCTTGGCACTGAATTGCGGCGCATAGTGGCTTTCCAGCGACATCCA
>CAIZQU010000103.1 GCA_903935205.1 uncultured cyanobacterium
CAGAGCCAGCCCTATGTCACGGGCGATGGTGAGACCTTAAGCAGCGTGGCGGCCGACCAGAACCTCAGCCTTTCTCTGCTCCGCCAGTTCAACCCGGAGCTGTCCAGCTGGCCCAGCGAGGAACCGCTGCCGGCTGGCACCACCCTGCTGCTGCCCGTCTATCGCTCCACCACGCCCATCCAGCCGGGGATGCAGTTGCTGGTGCCTGGCTACATGCCCTCGACGCCGCTGCCGGCGGGGGAGTGGATCTACCTGCCAGCCCGGCGCTCTGCTCCCGTGCTGGATGAGCTGCCTGAGCAGGGCTTTTGAGGAGCTGGCAACAGGGAGAGCGAGCGCAGCCCGGACGGGGCGCCCGCAGCACCACAGCCGTGATGGGTGATGCCCTCCTCCTTCTTCTCCTCTGACTCCAGCGTCGCCAACAGCGGCGCTGCTCCAGGTCCCATGGTCCCTCCTGGCCGATGGCAGACCTACCGCCAACAGCAGCAACAACCCAACCAGGGCTCTGCTGGCTCTGTCCAACCTGCCGCCGACCCCGACCTGCTCAACAGCGACGGCGCTGCTGACGCGGGTCTGGATGCTGCCGACGGCGACGACACCCTCGATCTCTCCCTGCCACAGGACTCCAGCCCCAGCGACAACGACGACCCCCCTGCCGCTGCTCCCAGCAGTGCTGATCCCCTGCGGGCCGAGCGGCGCCGCAGTAACCAACTCGAGAAAGAGCTGCGCAAGGCCCGAGCCCAGCTGTCCCGCTTCTCCGAGATCAACCCGGACGAGTACGCCCGCCTGCAGGACGCCGAGCGCAAGCGCGAGGAGTTCGAACGCCAGGTGGGCGAGCGCGAACGCCAGCTCAATGAGGCCAACCTGCGCCGCGTGCGCAGCGTGGAAAAGGAACGGGACGAGGCCCGCTCACAGGTGCAGAACCTGCGCAAGGAGCGCTTGATGGAACGGCTGTTTTCAGAAGCGGAAGGCCGGGTGGGCGGTGATGAACGGGGGACGTTCTTTGACACCTTCGTGACGCTGTGCGGCGGCCACTTCCAGCTGGGCGAGGTGGACGGCCGCGAGCGGCTGCTGCCGGTGGACGGCAAGGGCCAGCCCCTCACAGCCGACGGTGTCGCCCTCAGCGATGGCGACTACATGGAGGAGCTGCGCCGCCACCCGGTGTACAGCTTCCTGTTCCAGCAGCGCAGCGGGCTGTACTCGGCGGCTGTGCCGGAGAGCGGTCACGAGCACGGCGGAGCCGTGAACCTGCAGACCCTGAGCACCGCCGAGCTCTACCTGGAGGCCGTCAAGGGCACCACCCCCAGGGCGGCTGCACCGCGGCGCTGATCAACCCGCCGGGAGGGAGCAATGGCCTGGTACCTGGTGTTCTGGCGCAACCGATCCACCGCCACGGTGGTGCCGGCCGCCAGCGCCAACCAGGCCCGCTCCCGCGCCCAGCGCCGACACAAGGAGGGCTATGGGGTGATCGTGGCCGCCCGTCGGGCCAATCCCCAGGACAGCCAGCTCATTCGCCGTGGTGTCTGGGTGCGCCGTCGCCGTGACGGCAGCAGCCCCCAGTTCGGCAATGCTCGCGCCAAAGCCAGGGCCCGGCGGCAGCGGAGTGCCTACCGCCATTGGCTGTGAGGCCCGGCCACCAACCGGCAGCCGGGCCTGAGCCCCCTGGCTCAGCAGACCGAGACGGTGCAGCCGGGGGTGCCCTGCAGCTTGCGGGCAAAGGCGAATGCCTTCTCGGCAGGGATCAGCCGCATCTTCTTGACGGGCTTGCCTCGGCGGCCAAAGAACTCGACCGCACAGGGGGCAGTGCCGAGCTTCTGGACGCCGGGCTGATAGCGGTGAACCACAAGCAGGCGGACTTCGCAGACGGGGCCTTGGGGAGCGGCCATGGCTGGGATGGAGCGGAGAACACCGACCAGACGCCCCGCAGGCGCAGTGCTGGCCAGGGGCGAGCCCCGCGAGCCTTGCGTCAGCCCTGGCCAGCGCAAGCCGCAGGGGCATGCTGCGGCGGGGTTTCGCTCCACCCGGCCAGCCACGCCCCACTGGCCCTGCTGTAGATCCGTGCTGAGCACCCACCGCGCCCGAGCAGTGGAGCTGCTCTGCCAACCCTGGGATCAAGGCACAGGCAAGGGGGCCGCTGCTGCAGCCCCCAATCCATGGCGCTCAGGCCATCTGCAGCTTCTGCACCGACAGTGGCTGGCGCTGCAGCTCGAGCTCACAGCGCTGCATCAGCTCCTGCTCGGCCAAGAGCCGCTCATCCAGCTCATCGACCCGTGCCAGACACTGCTGGATCGCCGGAATCACCTCCTCCTCCAGCAGGGTGATCTCTTCTTCTCCATAGGGCTGCTCGATCCAGGTGCGGCGCAGCGGCAGCCCACGACGACGCAGCAGGATCTCCTCTACCGAGCGCAGCGTGGATTCGAGCAGCAGAAAGGGATCCTCTTCTGGCCTGCAGAACGGGGAGGTGGCAGCGGGGCTGCCTGCAGAGAGCGTGGCCATGACGATCGGCGCCAGGTATGGCGCAGCGACGGGACCGATCCCAGCGGAGGCCCGACCCCAGGAGGGCCTCAGACTGGAGAGGCCCGGAGCAAGCCCTCCTCCCGCTCCCAGGCGTTACCGGTCCATCCGCGTCAGCGCTGCCCCACCCAGAAGCGCCAGCAGCAACTTGAGGGTGGAATCAAAGCCGCCCTGCAGCTGCTCCAGCGTGCCGGGGCAGATCTGCCCGATCGATCGCCCCTCCAGCGCCCGCTGGCCGCAGACCCCAGCAGCCAGCGTATAGATCAGCAGCTGGGTGCCGATCACCAGCGCCAGGATCTTGAAGACGAACCGCTCACGGTCAAACGGCGGCTTGGGCGGTCGGGCCAGTGGTCCTGAGTCCATCGCTGCTCTTCCCTCGCGATCAGGCCCCAGCTGGCGGCACCAGAGCCGCCGTCACTTTTTTTCCTGGAAGACCCCCACATAGACGGTGCCCTGCCGGTAGAGGGGCAGCACCTTGTCGCGCAGATCGGCGTTGTGCAGGCGGACGCAACCGAGGGTGGGGTGCAGGGGCTGCTGCGGTGCCCAGGCGCCGGGCCAGCCACAGGCCGAGCCGCCGCCGTGGAGCATGATCCCGGCCCGACCATGGGCCACCTCCTGGCCCTCCAGCTCCTCCATGTCGAAGGAATACCAGCCGTAGCCCATGGCGGTATCGGAGCAGGGCGGGTTGGGGTTCTGTTCGTAGTCGGGGTAGAGCTGGCCGAGCTTGTAGAGGCCGGGCGGAGTGTCGGTGCTGTTCTGGGTCCAGTCGGTGTCGCTCCCCTGGCCGCGGGCTAGGCAGGGGATCTTCCAGAGGAAGGCCCCGGTGTGGTCGTAGGCCTCCATGTCCTGGTCGCGGTCATTCACCAGCAGGTAGGAATCCCCGGGCTGGACGGGAGCTGCCAGCTGCGGGCCGGCCATCCCGGCTTCCTCTGAGCCGCGCGGATCGAGGCCGCCGCTGGGGACTGCTGGTGCCGGGGG
>CAIZQU010000104.1 GCA_903935205.1 uncultured cyanobacterium
CAGCCCCCCAGCGCCAGATAGGCGGTGGGGAACAGCAGCAGCCCGGACCAGCCAACGAAAACGAAGCGGTCGCGCTTGAGCCAGTCGTCGAGGACGTCGAACCATCCCCGCTGGGGCAAGCGCCCTGCAGCGATCGTCATGGGTGAAGCGGTGCGGAAAACCCGCGATGCTGTGGGATACCGGGCGATGGTAACAACGTCTCCTCGGCTGCCGCGGCGCCTCGACACGGGCTGAAATCCCGGCCGGTCCCAGGGCTTTAGGCATTTCTTCCGATTCCGTCCGCCGACCGTTCCCCTGGCGGGGCAGGATGGCCGGTCATTGCCCCATCCCCCTCCCCATTCATGGCCTCCCGCGAGCCGGCCACCGGCGCCCCTTCCAGCGGTGGAGCACCGCCGGCCCGACCGGACGGCGGTGCTGCCTCCAGCGCCGTGCTCGAACAGACGGTGATCGGTTCCCGCCGACTGTCGAACCTGCTGGTGGCCCTGGCCGTGAGCCTGGGGGGTGTCGGCTTTGTGCTCACCTCCCTGTCCAGCCGTCTGGGCCGGGACCTGCTGCCGATCGGCCACCCCGCCGAGCTGGTCTGGGTACCCCAGGGGTTGGTGATGGGCCTTTACGGCGCCGCAGCCGTGCTGCTGGCCGCCTATCTCTGGACGGTGATCGCCCTGGACGTGGGCTCCGGCAGCAATCGCTTCGACCGAAGCTCCGGCCAGGCTCTGATCAGCCGTCAGGCCTTTCGTCAGCGGATCGATCTGGCGATTCCCCTGCGTGACATCCAGGCGGTGAAGGTCGAGGTGCGCGATGGTCTCAGTCCCCAGCGCCGCCTCAGCCTGCGTGTTCAGGGTCGACGCGACCTGCCCCTGACCCGGGTCGGTGAGCCCCTGCCCCTGGCGGAGCTGGAGCGCAGTGGCGCTGAACTGGCCCGCTTCCTGGGGGTGCCGCTCGAGGGCCTCTGAGGTCTCGTCATCGGCTTCCCGCCTTGAGGGTGCTCCTCGGAGGCTCCCCCTTCCGTTCGGTCCTGGACCTCTGCCTCGGTTCAGCGCTCAGGCCGCTTTCCCCCTGCCGCCCGACCCCTCCAGCACGACGGCAGGCCTCCCCCTATCCCCCAGCCTCACCATGCTCTCCGGTCCCCTGCGCCCGCTGCGATTGGCGGTTTTGGTCTTCAGCCTGCTGCTGATCCCCCTGACCCTGACGGCCTGCGCCGCAGAGCCCACCACCAGGGTCGCCGCCGGTTGCGGGATCACGCCGGTGCCCTGCCTGAGCGGCACCGCCCTGGTGAGCCTCGAGACCAGTCGGGGGGAGGTGAGGATCCGGCTGGAGGGCAAGGACGCGCCGCTGACCGCGGGGAACTTTGTCGATCTGGTGCGACGCGGTGTCTACGACGGCACCGTTTTTCATCGCGTGGTGCGTGAACCGGTGCCGTTCGTGGTTCAGGGGGGTGACCCCCAGAGTGCCGATCCCAAGACCCCCACGAGCCAGTACGGAACGGGAAGCTTCGTCGAGCCCGGCAGCGGTGAGGCCCGCTACATCCCCCTGGAATTGCGCCGTCAGGCCGACCCTCAGCCCATCTATGGCTCGATCCTCACCTCACCGGTGGAAGCCCGGGATCTCAGCCTGACCCACAAGCGTGGTTCGGTGGCCATGGCCCGTTCGGCCGCCCCCGATTCAGCCAGCGCCCAGTTCTATATCGCCCTTGAGGCCCTCCCTGAGCTTGATGGCCGTTACGCGGTGTTTGGACGGGTGGAGCAGGGCATGGAGGTGGTCGATGCCATCCGCCAGGGGGATCGCCTCACCCGTGCCCGGTTGCTGGAGGGTGGAACCCTGGTCAAGGGCAAGCCCAACCCCTGAGCCGCTCTGCCAGGCCTGGCCCATCGGTCCCGATCGCGCTCAGGCCTGGTCGAAGCTTCGCCTGCTTCACCCAGGCCGAAGCCCAACCGTCACACAGACAACAGGCTCAGAACCATCGCCGCAGATCCATCCCATCAAGACAGCCCCAGGCCTCTCTGGAAACACCTGGGGCGTGTTGGGGATCTGCGGGCCTCCCAGATTGCGGCGCAGCCAGGGCCTGGTCTGTCCAGACCCTGAAGGTTTCCGAGGGCGAGATCAGGCGGGAACGCGCTTCCTGGACGAAGTGGCCTTGAGCCATTCGGTGTTGACTCCAGAGGCCCTCTCCAGGGCGACCTTGCCGGTGCGAGCGATCTCGAGAATGCCGTAGCCCTCCAGAAGGCTCTCCAACGCCACGAGTTTGCCGGGATCGCCGACCACCTCCAGGGTCAGAGCATCATCGGCGACATCGACCACCTTGGCCCGGAACACCTGGACCAGATCGAAGATGGCGCTTCGGTTCTCCGCTGGCGCGGACACCTTGAGCAGCATCAGTTCACGCTCGACCGCCGGGATCGTGGAGAGATCGATCACCCCCAGCACATTGACGAGCTTGTTGAGCTGCTTGCTCATCTGCTCGAGGGTGTGGTCATCGCCTTCGACCACCATCGTCAGCCGCGAGACGCCGCGGTGTTCGGCGGGGCCGACGGCGAGGCTTTCGATGTTGAAGCCGCGGCGGGCGAACAGGCCCGAAATCCGGCTGAGGGCACCCGATTCATCCTCGACCAGCACCGAAAGGGTGTGCTTCATGGGTTTGTGCCGCGGCTGCCTGCGCTGGGGTGCTTCTGGTTGGACCCAAACTACGTCGCAGCGACCCTCAGCGCAGCTCCGCCAGCCAGGGCAGCAACGCCCCATGGAAAGCGTGGGGATTTTCGTCGTGGGGGCAATGGCCCACACCGGGCAGCACCCGCAGCGCCAGGCCTGGCTGGAGGCGATGGCACCGCTGGGCCACCTCCATCGGCACCAGCCGGTCCGCTCCACCCCAGATCAGCAGCAGGGGTGGCTCCAGCCGTCGCAGCAGAGCCGGTGCCGTGGCGCCATGGGGACGCAGGGCCATGGCGATGCTCATCGCCCGTAGGGCCCGCACCGCCCCGCGGCGCCGCGCCGGATGGGCAATCAGCCGGCGCAGTTCGCCATCGCTGCGCACCGATCGGGCATAGGCGCTCTGGATGCCAAGCCCCAGCAGGGGGCGACGGGCCAGCAGGGGCACGAGCAGCTCCAGTGGAAGCAGACGGCAGAGCCAGGTCACCGTGAGGCGATGCAGGCGCCTCCGCCAGGGACGGCGCCGGGGCGCAGCCCCCGGGGCCTGGGGATCGGCCAGCACCAGGGTGGGATCGGGAAGGGGCGACGCCACCACCGCCCGAACACCCTGCGGAAAGAACACGCCGCAACTCAGGGCCACCAGACCGCCGAGCGAGTGACCCACCAGCACGGCCGGTTCCCCCACCACCTCCCGCAGAAAGCCCTCCAACTGCCTGGCCCAGAGCCGGTTATCGAGCCGCAAGGAGGGCTGGTCGGAGGCGCCGAATCCCAGCAGATCAAGGCTGAACACGCACCAGCCTGCGTCCGCCAGGGCCGCAGCGTTGCGGCGCCAATGGCCGCTCGCCGTCCCGAAACCATGCACCAGCACCAGGGGGGGATGGCCGTCGCAGCCGAGGCGTCGCCAATGGCATAGGTGGCCGCGCCAACGCCACGTGGCGTGGTCGCCCCAGTCGATGCCTCCAGGGGGGCTGACAGGGTCCAGCGCGCACAGATCGGCCGGGCCCGCCTGCGGTGCAGGCTGAGAGGCGCTCGGCATCGGCGGTACCCATCGCGGCAACACCATCCCACTATCGCGAAGGCTTGGCATCGTTCAGCCCTGGCCCGGGCTTTTTTCGGCCGGATTCCCGCCCCGCAAGGGATCTCGGGGTGCTGCTGGCCCGCTGTCTGGCCCGGAGCGCTCCCCTGCGCGTGCTGGATCTGATGGCCGGCAGCGGCGTCCGCAGCCTGCGGTACGGACTGGAGGGAGAGGCCAGCGAGGTCTGGGCCAACGATGCCGACCCTGATCGCCTGCCGCTGCTGCGTGCCAACCTCGCCGCCCTCCCGGAAGCGCTCGTCGCGCCCCCCAGCGCCCTCACGGCCCAGCGACTGCTGGCCTCCCTGATCGCCGCCGGGGAGCGCCGGGAGCTGATCGACCTCGATGCCTTCGGTTATCCCGGAGCCCTGCTGCCGGCCGCGCTGGAGTGCGTGGCCCTGGGCGGCGTGCTCTACCTGGCCAGCACCGATGGCCGCGGGCCCACCGGCCACGACCGGCCGATGGCGGTGCGGCGCTATGGGTCGGCAGCCCGGGCCCATCCGGCCCCTTGGGAGCTGGCCCTGCGCCTGCAGCTCGCTGCCGTGGCCCGAGCGGCCTGGGCCCAGGGACGGGGGATCCAGCCCCTATTCGCCTTCAGTGAGGGGCGCACCTTCCGCACCGCCGTGCGGATCGAGCGGCTGCCGGCGCGGCGGGAGGAGGAGCAGCTGGGGCTGCTGGCCCACTGCCATGGCTGCGGTGAGCAGCTGCTGCAGCCGCTGCTCCGGCTGGGCCGCTGGCCGGCCTGCGCCTGTCCAGGGGAGGCTCCACTGGCGGTGAGCGGACCGCTCTGGATCGGCCCCCTTCAGGATCCGGGCTGGCTGAAGACGATGGCGGCCGAGGCGGCTGGTTCCCCCCAGACGCTGTCCCCGGCGGCCGGCTCCCTGCTGGCGCGTCTGATGGCCGATCCCGGCATGCCCGCGCGGGTCTGGCCCACCGCCCTGATCGCACGTCAGCTGGGCCAGGGACCTCCGCCGCTGCGGGCCCTGGTGGCGGCGCTGCGGGCCGAGGGCCACCAGGCCGAGGTCAGCGGCGTGATGGCAGGCCAACTGCGCAGCGATGCCCCCTGGCCCGCCGTGCTCGCCGCAGCCCGCGCTCTGGCCCGGCGATCGCCGGCCAGCGAGGGCCCCTGCTCCGCCGCGCGAACCGCTGGCCTGGATGGGGAGCCGGACCTGGCCAACTGAGCTGTTGCCGAGAAAATCTGGCCGACAGGAACGGTGAGCCTGCTAAACAGGTAGCCCGTTCCTCCCTTCCGGGCCATGGCCTCTGAAATCTTCGGCACCGCAGCGCTGTTCTGGGTTCTGATCCCGGTGGGACTGGCCGGCGGCGCCCTGCTGCTGAAGCTGCTCAAGGAGTGAGTGCTGCGGCAACCCCGGCCCGTCTGCAGCCGGTGCATTCGAGCCCCAGGGGCACCCGGACGCACCGGCGTCGGCCGTACCCCTAGGCTCAGCCGGCCGTGGTCCACGTTGGAGAGAGGGGGATGCAGGTTCTGATCGTTGGTGCCACGGGAACCCTCGGCCGTCAGATCGCCCGTCGAGCCCTGGATGCAGGCCACACCGTGCGCTGCATGGTCCGTTCGCCCCGCAAGGCGTCGTTCCTGCAGGAATGGGGTTGTGAGCTCACCCGGGGCGACCTGCTCGACCCGGCCAGCATGGATTACGCCCTTGAAGGCCAGGAGGCGGTCATCGATGCGGCCACCGCCCGCGCCACCGACAGTGGCAGTGCCTATCCCGTCGACTGGACCGGCAAGCAGAACCTCTTTGCTGCCTGTGGCCGCGCTGGAGTGGGTCGGCTGGTATTCCTTTCCCTGCTTGATGCTGAGAAGCATCCGGCGGTGCCTCTGATGGCGATCAAGGCCTGCAGCGAGCGTTGGCTGGAGGCCTCAGACCTGGACTACACGATCCTGCGCGGTGCCGCCTTCATGCAGGGTCTGATCAGCCAGTTCGCCATCCCCGTGCTGGAGAATCAGACGGTATGGGTGAGCGGCATCCCGACGCCGATCGCCTACATGAACAGTCAGGACATGGCCCGCTTCGCGGTGGCGGCCCTGGAGCGTCCCGAGACGGTGCGCCAGGCCTATCCCGTGGTTGGTCCCCGCGCCTGGACCACCGGCGAGATCACCCAGCTCTGCGAGCGCTACAGCGGCAAATCGGCGCGGGTGTTCCGGGTGCCGCCGCTACTGCTGAACCTGATGCGGGGCACGGCGTCCTTTTTTGAATCGAGCCAGAACGTGGCTGAGCGCCTCGCCTTCGCCGAGGTGGTCGGCGGCGGAACGGCCCTGGATGCGCCGATGGAGGCCACCTATGCCGCCTTTGGCCTGGACCCAGCGGAGACCACTCGGCTGGAGGACTACCTGAAGGAGTACTACGACACGATCCTGCGGCGGTTGCGGGAGATGGAAGCCGATCTCGACAAGGACGCCAAGAAAAAGCTGCCGTTCTGAGCCATCCCGGCGATCAGCGGCAGTGCGCCTGTACTATTGCAGAGCATCGCCTTTGCTGCTGCCGCCATGGCCATCGCCCAGATCAAGAATCTGCAGCGCCGTCTCGGCAACCTTGAGCAGGAGGCGGTAGCGGAGATCAGCCGGGCCTGTGGCCATGATCTCTGGCAGAGCCTCGGCTTCGATGCCCTCGATGTGATCGAGGATGCTGATCGCCGCGCCCGGGCCAACTACTACTACGGCCAGCTCCAGACGGTGCGCGAGCTCAGCGAGGCCCTGACCTGATCCCACCAGTGCGCTGCCCCGACCGTGCTGGCCGGCTCAGCAGCCGCCCCAGCCGTTCCGCTTCAGAGTCGGTGGGCCGCCTCCACTGCCCCGGTGCCAGCCCCTCCAGGCCCAGGGGTGGCTGGCGATCGAGCAGATCGATGGAGACCCTTACCAGTCTCAGGGTCGGCAGGCCTACCGCAGCAGTCATGCGACGGATCTGGCGGTTCCTTCCCTCCCGCAGGCTGATCTCCAGCCAGGCGGTGGGAATCGAGCGTCGCTCCCGGATCGGCGGCTGCCGTTCCGCCAGTCCTGGATCAGCAAGGAGGCGCGCTTCAGCCGGCAGGGTGCGGCGCCCCTGAATCACCAGTCCGTTGCGGAGGCCCGCCAAGGCGTCCTCCTTCACCTCTCCCTCCACCTGTACCCAGTAGGTGCGGCGGTGACCCCAACGGGGATCGGTCAGCCGCTGCTGCAATCGGCCGTCGGCTGTCAACAGCAACAAACCCTCGCTGTCGGCATCGAGACGACCGGCTGGATACACGCCTGGGAAGCTGATCCAGTCCCCCAGGCAGCCCCAGCGACTGGCTGGCTCTGGGCTGAACTGGCTGAGAACGCCAAAGGGCTTATGGAAAAGGAGCGTGTCCAGGGCTGATAAGGCGCTGGGGCTGGCAATCAGCCGCCTCCGCGGGCTCTCCAGAGGTTCACCACCCCGATCGAGACCAGCAACAGACCCAGATCCATCGAAAGGGGAGGCAAGACCATGGCTGTCCTGGTGATTGGGCCAGCCTAGAGGGCGCCCGCGGCTCAAGGTCCACCGCCGGGTGCCGCCACCGTCCTCACTGGCCGCTGGGGTGTGCCCGTCACAACCGCCTGGATCGGCGGCGGAGCGGCCTCCTAAGCTAAGAGTGTCAACCTTTGCCAGGCCGCGACCAGCCGCATGATCGAAACGTCCGGAGTGATTGAGAAGGAACAGGGAAATGGCTTCTACCTGGTGACCCTGGAGCAGCCGGCCGGGCACCAGTGCCTCTGCCGGGCGGCTGGCAAGCTCACCAAATTCAGGATCAAGCTTCTCGCTGGCGATAAGGTGCTGGTCGAGATCAGCCCCTACGACCTCACCCGCGGCCGCATCACCTACCGCGAGCGCAACGCCGGCAGCACCACAGGTCCTCGTCCAGCCGGCAACCGTCCCGGCGGCCCACGGCGCCGTTGATCCCCGGCGACCGGTGAGGATCGATGCTCATGGGCCGGCATCCAGCCCATGAACAACAGGAGTGGTCAGTCCACCGGATCCTTGATGGCAGCCTTCTCCGCGCGGTAAAGGAAGACGGCCTGGCGGCTGATCGTCCCCATGGCTTCGGGCCTGATGTCCTGGTTCAGGCGGGCACGGTGAGCAGCCCTTCGATTGCGGCCATGAACTCGCGGCGCTGTTTGACCCCCCGCCACTGTTGCCTGAGTTCCCGGTTCAGGAAGAGATGCACGGTTGGGGTGCCGCTCACCCCTGCCTGCTGGGCGATCTCGGGGTCGGCTTCGATATCGATCTCCACCCCCTGGGCCCGGCCTCCCAGTTCCTCCAGCACCCGTTTCAGCTGGGGCTTGAGCACGTGGCAGGGCCCACAACTCGGCGATGTGTAGACGACCAGCAGCGGCCTGGGGCACTCGTGGTACAGGCGACGCAGGGCATAGGAACCCTTCTGCCAGAGCGCTTCGGGATCGAAATTGGCGGCATCACTGACGGCCGTACGCACCGGTTGCCGGACCGGTTCGGGGTCCACAGGCTGGCGCTCCACAGGAATGGCCAGATCGTGGTGGGCGAGCCAGCGTTCGGCGGCGAGGGCCGCCTGGCAGCCGCTGGCGGCCGCCGTGATGCCCTGACGCCATTCAGCGTCCGCCACATCTCCGGCGGCGAACACCCCCTCAATCCCGGTTTCGGGTCTGCCGGGCCTGGTGACCAGATAGCCCCGCCCATCGAGCTCCAACTGGCCTCTCACCAAGGCCGTGTTGGGGGTATGGCCGATCGCATAAAACAGACCGCGGACCGCCAGTCGCTCGCTGGCTCCACTGGAACGGTCCCGCAGGGTGAGTGCCGCCAGCCAGGGGGCCTCATCCTCTCCAGCCTGGTCGGGATCGCTGACCCCGGTTTCGTCCGCCGCGTGCACATCGACCACCTCCCGGTTCCAGTGCACCGTGATCGAGGGGTTGGCCAGCACCCGGTCGGCCATGGCAGCGCTAGCTCGCAGGCGGTCGCCACGAACGATCAGGTGAACCCGGCTGCCGTACTTGGTGAGGTACACCGCCTCCTCACAGGCGGAGTCCCCGCCTCCCACAACAGCCAGCTCCTCCTGGCGGAACTGGGGAGTGGCGCCATCGCAGATGGCGCAGGCACTGATGCCCCTGCTCCAGAACCGGCCTTCCTGGGGCAGGTTGAGGCGGTTGGCACTGGCGCCGGTGGCCAGGATGACGGCCTGGGTCTCGATGGTGGCGCCCTCCGAGGTGAACAGCCGCAGGGGACGCTGCCCCAGCTCAACCCGCTCGACATCACACTCGAGCAGGCGGGTGCCCCAGCGCAGGGCCTGGGCCTTCATCCGGTCCATCAATTCGGGGCCGAGGATGCCGTCGGGGAAGCCGGGGTAGTTCTCGACATGGGTGGTGGTCATCAGCTGCCCGCCGGGGATGCCACCGGACTGGAAGCCGGTGATCAGCAGGGGGCTGAGGTTGGCGCGGGCGGCGTAGAGGGCGGCGGTGTATCCGGCCGGTCCGGAGCCGATCACCACCAGATTTTCAACGGGGGGCGTGGCGGCCGAGGCGTCGCCCATGGCTTCAGGACGGAATGAGTATGAGTTGACCCTAGGGGATCCGCTGGGAAACGGTGGGCGACTCCCCCTGTTCGGCCCGCGGGACAAGGCCGAAAGCCGGAGGACCGAATCGCCGCAAGCCTCGTTAGAACCTGGCCCCGCCGGACAGCCGAGGGACCGGAGCAAGGCCCGCCCGGAGGACGGCAGGGCGGGCCTTAAGATTGCCTTAAGATTGCCGCGGCCTGATCAGATCTCCAGCAGCCCGTCGCTCTCCGGTCGTCGCTCGACACCCGGAAAAAGGGGCACCGTCAGCACCGATTGGTCCAGGAGGTCAGGGTTGTCCTCGAGGCACAGTAGCCATTCGCGAAATTCTTCATTGAGGGCGTAACTGTCCTCGAATCGTTCCTGGCCATCGAGGGTCGCCCGTCGGGACATGGCCCAACAGACGGCCACCGTGAGCCTTCGATGCATCGCTGCGTCCATGGACCCACCCTAAGGTGCGCCCACGTTGCCGACCGACCGTCCTTTTGATGGTGTTGGTTGACACAACGTCGCATCAAGCCGCGGGCATCGGGCAACGAGCCGGGGCTCACCTGCCCTCCGCAGGGCGGCGGTTGAGGAACAGCGGCAGCTCCGGTCCCCCCATGCGGATCACCGCCCCGGCCCCGTCCGCCAGGGCTCGCAACGGCAGGCTGGCGCCGCGATCACCACCTGCCAGCACAGCCCCATCGGCTCCGTTGGCGGCCCCACTGCGCAACAGGTAGGGCTCACTGCGGCTCCAGGAGCGGGCGTAGCTGATCAGCAGCGGATCCGCTGGTGCATAGACATAAGAGGCATCCCGGGGGATCCCCTCGCGCTCGGCCCGTTCTCCCTCCATCCGCACCGCCCGGGTGATCGCCTGAAGAAAGCGGCTGCGGGTCACGACGGTGCTCAGGTACACCACCACCCGCAGCCGCGGGGCATCGAACCCCTCGGTGCACATATCGATGCTCACCAGCCAGCGGTGCTCGCCGGAACGGAAGGACGCCAGGCGAGCAGCGGCCTCTGGATCCTGGGAGTGGACCAGCAGCGGCGCCTCACCCTCCTCCGCCAGCAGGGCCGTAATCCGCCGGGCATGGTCGATATCGCGGGCGATCACCAGCCCCGCTGCCCCGGGGTGGTCCAGCCGCACCCGCTCCAGCCGGCGGCGGGCCTGGAGCAACAGGCGTTGGGCGATGCCGCCGCCATCTCCCGGTTGGATGGCCCGGCGCAGGTTGCGGGCCCGCCAGCTCTCCCGGCTCTCCTGGGCCAGGTCGGAGGCCTCCAGACGGCGATCGCCCGGATGGCGGCCATGGTCGACCCAGCCATCCTGAAAGCGAAACTCGAGCGGGCGCACATCCCCGGCCTGAATCAGCTGCTGGGGCTCCACACAGAGATCCGGAAGGATCCGCTCGCTCACCGTTCCCTCCTCCTCCACCCTCACCCGACGGGCAGCGCAGAAGCCGAGGGCATCGGCCCGGAAAGGGGTGCCGGAAAGCCCGAGCCGCAGGGCGGCCGGAACCGCCAGGGCGCTGAAGGCTCGGGCCCAGGCGCTCGACTCCGGTTCCTCGGGATCGATGCCCAGGTGGTGGACCTCATCGGCCACAGCCAGCCAGGGCTGCGCCGCGAATCGCTGCGCCAGCAGCGCGACCAGGCGGTCGCGATGGCGGGCGGCGGCCTGATAGCTCAACAGCAGCCCCTCTCCTGGCTCGCTCTCCTCCCCCTGCAGGGGATCCCAGCAGGGGAGATGGAGCCCGAGCCGCTCCGCCGCCCCGGACCACTGGCGGGCGATGGCTGTGCGATGGCAGAAGACGATCAGCCCACCGAGTCGCCCCTCCCGCGCCAGCTGGCGGAATCCCAGCAGTGCGCCGAGGGTTTTGCCCGCTCCAGGGCCGGCGTGGAGCAGCAGATCGCGGCGATCCGGATCGGGATCCCCCAGCCGGGCACGCAGCAGTTGGATCAGCTGCCGCTGCCAGGCACGTGGTTGCAGGGGCGGGTGGTGCCGCAGCGCCGCGGAGCCATCGCGGCGGATCACTTCAAAGGAGGGAATGCCCATGGCCAGATTCTGCGGGGACGGAGCGATCGGATGCAGGTCTTGAGCATTCCTTCTCATTGGCGCCACCGCAGGCGTCTCTAGCTTCCGGCCATATCCCCCCGGGCAACCGCAGCCCATAGCACCATGGCCCAGCCCAGTGAACCGATCGAGGATCCCAGGCGCCACCTGGAGCGCTCCTGGCTGCTGGAATGCGATATCGATCCGATGATCCTGCGCCTGCGCCAGCTGCGTCATCAGGGTTGCCAGCCCCAGGCCGATTGCCTGGAGGAGGAACTTCTTCCCCTGGTCTGAGGGGCCGGTGGTTTCTCGGCCAGTGCCGCGATATCCCCGACAGAGGCAAGGGGGGAGAGCACCAAGCGGCTCCCTATGGGGAGTCAACCACTGCCATGCCCCCCCCCAGGGAGGCGCCCGGCGGAGGCGGCCATCGCCCTGCGACGCTGCTTCGCCTGCTCCGTGGACTGGGAGCCGCCCAGGGATCCCCCCCAGCCGGTAGGCCCGCGTCAGATCCCAGGCGCGACGCGGGCCCTGGCTTGCCTCAGCCCTGGGCTTCGGCGTGATTGATCAGCAGGTGCTGCACCGCCATCAGATCACTCTCGGCACAGCGGCGGGCCCGCTCGAAGTCGCCCTCAGCATCCTCGAGCAGGCGCTCGCCGACCCGGTCGAGCAACTCCTCACGCCGCTCCTCGAGAAAAGCCATCAGCTCCTGCTCGATCAGGTAGCGGATGCCCTTGCCCTTGAGGGGGTCCTGGCGGGCTTCGGCCAGGGTGCCCTGCACCAGCTCCTTGACGAACAGGCGCTGCACTTCATGGCTGCGCAGGAAGCTCTCCATGGCGTTGATGGCGCCATCGACGACCGTGCGCTCAACCTCGGCGGGCTCTTCGGAGAGCTTGAACTCCCATTCCAGGTGGCGGCGCTGCCAGCCTTGCTGCTGCAGGTTGGGCATCACGGTCTGGCAGAAGCTGTCGACCGAGATCTCGTAAATCCGCTCCGCCACCCGCTCGCACCAGTCGGGGCCATGGGCATTGAGGTTGCGTTCCACCTCCTCCCGCGCCACCGCATGGCCGCCGTGGTGGCTGTGACAGACGTTGTCAGGACATTCCAGGGCCGAAAGCGCCATCGGGCTGGGGAGAGCACAGGAACCCAAGGCCTAGCGAGCTGGTTCGGCGGAGAGGCGGTTCTTCAGGAAAAAAGCGTTTTGCCAGCGCAAGTGGCGAACGGCGGCCGTGCCGCTGCCGGTGGGGGTGTCCGCACAATGGCCCTGCTCTGCTTGTCGGGCCCCTGGGACCATCCCTAACTGGTGGAAGGTTTGGAGGGTCTGCGCCGTGGTGCGACTGCTGATTCCGCGGGAGCGGGTCTCTGGGGAGACAAGGGTGGCGGCGACGCCGGAGACCGTGCGTCGCCTCAGTGGCCGCGGAGCTCGGGTGGAGGTGGAGCAAGGGGCTGGCCTGGCTGCCGGTTTCCTCGATGACGACTACGCCCAGGCGGGTGCCGTTCTCCACGGGGAGGGCGACCTCCCCTGGCACGAGGCCGATGCGGTCCTCTGCGTTCAGCCCCCCGGGGTCGATCTGCTCAGCCGTCTCCAGCCCAAGGCGCTGCTGGTGGGCCTGCTGAGCCCCTATGGCGCCACCGAGCTTGCCAACAGCCTCGGAGATCGGGAGATCTCCTCCATCGCCCTGGAACTGCTGCCCCGGATCAGCCGGGCCCAGGCCATGGATGTGCTCTCCTCCCAGGCCAACATCGCCGGCTACAAGGCGGTGCTGATCGGCGCGGCGGCCCTCGACCGCTACGTGCCGATGCTGATGACGGCAGCCGGCACGATCCAGCCTTCCCGGGTGCTGATCCTGGGGGCCGGCGTAGCCGGGCTGCAGGCCCTGGCCACCGCCCGGCGCCTTGGCGGGGTGGTGTATGTCTCCGACGTGCGGCCGGCGGTCAAGGAACAGGTGGAATCCCTGGGTGGCCGCTTCATCGAGCCCCCCCAGCAGGAGGACCGCCCCGGCGAGGCCGGTGGCTATGCCCGCCAGGCTTCCGAGGCCTTCCTCGAGGCCCAGAGAATCCAGCTCGCCGAGCAGCTGGCCCTGGCCGATCTGGTGATCTGCACGGCGTTAGTGCCCGGCAGACCGGCACCGCGGCTGATCAGCGAGGCGATGCTCGACGGCATGCGCCCTGGATCGGTGGTGGTGGATCTGGCGGTGGCCCAGGGGGGCAACTGTTTCGGCACCGTGGCCGGCACCACGGTGGAGCGCCACGGGGTGCTCCTGATCGGCGCCGACTCCCTTCCCTGCAGCGTGGCTAACCATGCCAGCGCTCTTTACGCCCGCAACGTGGCCGCCCTGATCGAGCACCTGCTCAAGGAGGAGTCGCTCCACCTCGACCCGGAGGATCCGATCCTCGCCGGCTGCCTGCTGACCCACGGCGGCAACTGCCTGCGCCGCGATGTGGTCTTCGGCCACGAGGAACCGGCCCAGGCCCCTCACCCAGCCCCCTCCCCCAGCCTGCGATGAGCTCACTCTCCAATTCCCTCTGGGTGCTGCTGCTCGGCAGCCTCCTGGGCCTTGAACTGATCGGCAAGGTGCCGCCAACGCTGCACACCCCGCTCATGTCCGGCGCCAACGCCGTCAGCGGCATCACGGTGCTCGCCTCCCTGACTCTGATCTGTCAGGCCGATGGTCAGCCCGCCCTGCTCGCGATCGCCGCTCTATCGCTCGGCTTTGCCCTCTACAACGTCGTCGGCGGCTTTCTGGTCACCGACCGGATGCTGGCCATGTTCCGCCGTCGCTGAAGGCCGCCGGCCTTCCCGCTTCCGTTCCGACCTGTTCCCCAGCGGTTGAACCGCCCCCTGCCGTGAACTCCTTCTCGCTTGATCTGCTCGGTGACGCCATCGACCTGGTGGCGGTGCTGCTGCTGGCCCTGGGTCTCAAGGGCCTCTCCAGGGTGAGCTCCGCCCGAACGGCCAATGGCCTGGCGGCCCTAGCCATGGGGCTGGCGGTGGTCGGCCTGCTGGTCCAGCTGCAACCCTCGCCCATCACCTGGCTCTGGATCGCCGTGGGTTCGGCCCTCGGCGGCCTGGCCGGGGTGATCACCGCCCAGCGGGTGCCGATGACGGCCATGCCGGAGGTGGTGGCCCTCTTCAATGGCTGCGGCGGCATGGCGTCGCTGCTGGTGGCCATCGGTGTGGCCCTGTTCGGCGCCGGGGATGCCGGCATGGTCGAACGGGTCTCCATCGCGATCTCGGTGTTTGTGGGGGCGATCACCTTCAGCGGTTCGATCGTGGCCATGGCCAAGCTGCAGGGCTGGTTGGAGACCCCCGCCTGGACCCAGAGCTCCCTGCGCCATGGCGTGAACATCGGCCTGGCGCTGCTCTGCCTCCTCGGCGGCCTGCTGATCCCGGCCCATCCGACCGGTTGGCCCCTCTGGCTGCTGGTGGGGGCCTCCACTCTGCTGGGCATCGGCGTGACCCTGCCGATCGGCGGCGCCGACATGCCGGTGGTGATCTCCCTGCTCAACTCCTATTCCGGTGTTGCTGCCGCCGCCGCCGGTTTCGTGGTGGGCAGCCAGCTGCTGATCGTGGCCGGCGCGATGGTGGGGGCTGCCGGCCTGATCCTGACCCAGGTGATGTGCACCGCCATGAACCGCTCCCTGCTGAGCGTGCTCTTTGGCGGAGCCCTGGGGGCCACTGGCGGCACCGTCGGCGGCGGGGGCAGCGAGGCGGGCTACACCCGCATCACCAGCTGCAGCCCCGAGGAGTGCGCCATGGCCCTGGAGCAGGCCGAACGGGTGGTGTTCGTGCCTGGCTACGGCCTGGCCGTGGCTCAGGCCCAGCACGCCCTGCGCGAACTCTCGAAGCTGCTGGAAGCCCATGGTGTGGAGGTGAGCTACGCGATCCACCCGGTGGCCGGCCGGATGCCCGGTCACATGAATGTGCTGCTGGCTGAGGCCGATGTGCCCTATGAGCAGCTGGTGGAGATGGACATGATCAACCCCGAGTTCCCCCGCACCGATGTGGTGATCGTGCTCGGCGCCAACGATGTGGTGAACCCCGATGCCAAGAGCGATCCCTCCAGCCCCCTCTACGGCATGCCCGTGCTCGAGGTGGATCAGGCCCGCCAGGTGTTTGTGGTGAAGCGCAGCCTGGGAGCTGGCTACGCCGGCATCGCTAACGCCCTGTTTGAGTTGCCCCAGACCGCCATGGTGTTCGGGGATGCCAAGGCGGTGCTCAACGGCCTGCTCAGTGAACTGCGCAGTCTGGGGGTGGGTAAGCCGGCTCCGGCTGCCAAGCAGAAGGTTGGGGTCTGAACAAGACTTGATGGCGACTGGCCGGCCAGGCTCACCTCAACCAGAGTCAAACGGCCAGCCCCCTGGGTATGACCCTGAGCAGGGCGATCGTGCCTTACCACCAGAACGAAATGCCGTGAATTCGGCGCCGGTTTGCAGAACGCAGCCGCCCTGGCGATCGCCCCTGGTTTGGCACCAGCTAAGCCTGGGGCTTTGCCTTCTGTCATCGGCATCGCCATAGCACCGGGCTTCAGATGACGTGTAACGAAGGGCTGGCTTGCGACCGTTGCAGCAGTCCCCGCAGACCACCGTTAGCGCCGCCTTGGCAACACCATCGATCGCCTTGCCTTGCTCGTCCGACCGCGATCGGCGGGGACGGAACTGAACACCCAGGGCCGATCCGGGCGGGTCAGCCGTTCCGGTGCGGCGATCACCCTCAACCATGGCCGCAGGCCGCTGCAATTCGCGGCGGAGATGGCCAGGGCCTCCCGTCAAGCGACTGTGATGATCCAGGGAACCCCAACAGACCAGGCCTGATTCTTCAAGCGACAGACCCAGCTTTCCTGCTGTTGTCCTTCCGCATGATCTGTCGTCCTGGCCTGATGGGGCTCGGTCGTCGGAGTCGTTCAGCCCTGGCGGCGGTGGCACTGCCTGGTGCTGCTCATGGGTTCCCTGATCGGTTGTGTTGGCTGGCTTCCGTTGGGTGCGGCGGCTGTTGTGGCGGTTGCCCTTCAGGCCTCCTGGGCAGGGGTCGGTGGCGGAACGCTGCCGATGCCGGACGAGGGGCGCCCCCGCCCGCGGGCGGAACAGCCCGGATCTGCGCTGCTCCCTCAACCGGTGGCTGTCGCCGCGGTCCGTCGGCACCTGGTTGTGGTGCAGCAGGCGATCGAGGATCGCCGCCGCCACCTGATCGCCGCAGGCGAAGCCTTCTCCGCACGAGTCCACCTCGACCCGGTCCTGCGCCGGGCGGTTGGAGCTGATCCGCACGCTGCCCTGCTGGTCGCGGCGGGAGATCAGCTGGAAGGGCAGGGGCCCGCCTGGGGTTCGAGCGGCGGGTAGCCCAGCGCCTCCTCGACGATCAGTGGTTTCGGCTTGCTGTACTGCGCCAGCCGCACCTCCAGGATCGGCTGCTGGTGGCCTTGGACCATCCTCCCCAACCGCGGCATCGCCGTGATGAACGGCACGGTGTAGCCGCGAGCCACCACCTCACCTCACCTCACCTCACCTCACCTCACAGCCCAGAGCGCCACCTTGAGGTGCGTCTTGACCACCCCCGCTGAGCCCTGCAGAACGACGGTGTCGGCGTAGGCGACCCAGCGGCAGGTGGCCAGATCGCGGATCTTGCGCGGATCGATCGAGAGCGGCACCTCGATCTCAAAACCCTTCAGCGTCCGCACGAACGGGAAGCGGGCGATCGTCAGCGCCATCGACGGCCGCCGTTGCCCCTGGCTCGCCACCTCCTCGGCGCAGAGCCAGGCCAGGGAAGGGTTTCTCTCGCATGTTCAGCTCCCGCCGTGCCGCCTGCTCCAGCCACCCATCGAGTGGCTCTCGGATCGTCCCCAGCCACAGGCGGCTGAGCAGGGCGTCGAGTTCGGCCACCAGCCTGCTGATGTCGGCGGATTCCGCTGCGGGGAGAGCCGTGGAAAGCGCCGCCGGTAGCGGTTGTCTACCGCGTGGCATCAGCCCATCTCCGCCAACACAGCCGCGTGGTCGCTCAGGGGGCGAGCCAGCGATGAGCGCCATCAGGAATCCAGCGCCACCCAGGCGCCAGGCCGGCGCTGTCGGCCTGGGCGGACGCGCTCTGCCGCTGCGGCACCAGAGTGGCCCAGTGGGCCGGTGATCACCGGCCGGCAGCGCTGGTGGGCGCTCTGGTGGGTAGGGCGCGCAACGATCCGGGGGAGCGAGCCGAGCCGCGGATCAGCATGCTTTGGACTGGGGATTCGCTGATCAAGGCTTGAGTCTCAGTCAGCAACCCAGGCCCATGGACCCAGCGATCGCCGGAGTGCGCTCACCCCAGCCACGCAGGCTTTCTCGAACAGAAAGCATTCCTTTGTAACAAGCGACGGTTCCGTACGACGCCGACAGACAGTGGCTGCCTTGGTAGTGGCAGCGATGCGGAGAAGATTGACCTGAGCGGATCTTACCTATGGCAACACAATCCAGGGATAGCGTTCACAGTGGCATCACATCAGCAGAGATTGACCAGCTTCTGGCGACAGAGATTGCATCCCATTGGCGCTGAATCTGTAACGACCAATGATCCACTCCTCGATCGGCCTGCCCGCAATGATATGGCTGCGTAAAATCGGTTCGATCCGATCCTCGCTGACTCCGCCATAGATCATGCCATCCGGCCAGATCAACAACACCGGCCCATCGGCACAAATCCGCAGGCAATCGACCTTGGAGCGTAGAACAACGCCGTTGGAACGTGTTCCATCCTCCAACCCAAACTCTCGCACCAACTGCTTCATGCGATGCCAGCTCGCTACTCCCACGCTGGGATCGGGACAGCAGAGGGGTTTATTGGGTGTGGCACAGAGCAGGAGGTGATGGCTGATCCGAAGCATCAGAGCGGGAACGATCGCGTGGGAGCGATCGGGTGGTTTGCACCATTATGGTTCATCAGCTGAGCCTGCAGCGCCCTGCTTTGCCTACCCAAGCCCCATCCTGAGCAGTCAACCTCATTTGCCGACTATCCCCGGGAGGCATGATTGGTCGGCGGGTGGCAATGGCCTGAATTGCTGGGGGGCCAAGTCGATGAACCTTGCCGCATGCCTTGCCACTGCACCGGCAGTGTGGCATTCTGCAGCCGCTAGTGAAGTAGCCAAAGACGTCATTCATAACCTGCTCTCGCCATGGCATAACTGCCAGTGCTGCCGGATCGCGACAAGCGAAGTGGGGACTTAAAGCCATCTCTACTGACTCCGCCAGGCATCCATCGCATCGCCATCTCTTACCCCTTAACATGGATAGATTTCCTGATCACAGCAAGCCGATTGCAGCCGGATAGGCCCGGCTTCTGTTTGGCGATATGTCGGCGCTCGATACCCAGCAGATCAGGAACATGACCACGCCATCGCTGCAGTGTTGCTGGCCTGCGCCCCTGGGCTGACTTGCCCCGATCGCCCCTGTCCAGACGCCGAAACGGATTCGCCTGAAACCAGAGCAGAAACATGCTGATTGATGGCTCGAGGCATCCATGCTGACGTCAATCGCCTCGATTCATCAAGGCCGCAAGAGATGCATCTGCACCTCTGGAATGACAGTCCATCATGCCTCCCTGTTCACCCTCTGATCAGGGCATTCGGGCCTCGGGTTTGACACCACTCAAAGGGACGCGGCCCGTGGAGCGCTGGTTTGGGATCATCTCCGAGCGGACAATCCGGCGGGGCCTCATCTCCAGCGTCTAGCCGAAGGCTTCTGCGAAGCAGTAGGAACTGAGCGCCAGGATCGAACCGCTCCCAGCGGTCGACAACAAGACCCAAGCGTCATTCAAGGGGAGCGCTACGGTCGCTTCAACGCTGGGGAAATTCCTGCGACGCTGTTCGCCAATCTCCGGGCCGGGACGTCAGGGCCTGGCTTCGGCGCTTGCCGGGTGTGAGCGAACCGCGTGCTGCGGCCTCCAGACCATGCCTCGCCACTCTCGGCCGCCTCCCGGATTGCGGCGCCAGCCCCCCGGACGATCGGCTGCCCCATCCTCGATCACAACCCCGGGGACCCTGTGCCGATGAGGGCGCGTCCCGCCTCCTCGCGCACGATCTGGCGTGCCCAGGCGTCGGTGGCGAGGACATCGGCCAGTGAGGGGTTGGCGGTGAGATCGGCGCGGTGGCGGTCGCAGGTCCGTTCGATCAGGCGCGGGATGTCGAGGAAGTGGA
>CAIZQU010000105.1 GCA_903935205.1 uncultured cyanobacterium
CCACCGCCCCAGGCCCCAGCAGGCCACCGCTCGCGTGACGACATCAGGTCGTGCTCGCGGACCATTGCGCTCACCCCACGCCGCCGCTGATGCCCTGGTGGTGGAGCACTTGCCGTTCGCCGCGAAGGTGGCGGCCAACTACGCCCGCCGTACTGGCCACCCCAAGGAAGATCTGGAGCAGCTGGCGGCAATCGGGCTGATCAAAGCCTCACGTCGCTACGACATCCACCGCCCAGGCCGCAGCCCCAACCACTTCATCGCCTACGCCAGGCCCTTTGTGAACGGTGAGATCACCCACTACCTACGAGACAAGGGCTTCCTGATCTCGGTGCCGGGCCGCTGGCGGGAGCTCCATGCGCGAGGGCAGAAGTTGCTGCGGCAGGGCACAGCGGCGGATCAGATTTCCGCATTACTTGGGGTGAGTGTGGAGCGGTGGTCTGAGATTTCAGCGGCTTGCAGTGTGCGGGTGGTGTCGATGGAGGTTGACCAGGCAGAGAAGACTCTGGGATGAGGAAAATTTTGCGCAACACTTCTCTTGAGTGGCAGACACGATGAATCAGACGTAGCCAACAAGGCGGCGAGGTCATGTCCGTTCAATGCTCAGGTTAGATCTTCGCTATGATCAAGTAAAGGAGCAATCATTCCGTCGTCAGATGAAGATCGAGTCAAGCGATGCCGACATCGAAACCTTGCTAGGCAGCAGGTTTTTTGAGATTCCCCGCTTCCAGCGGCCGTATTCATGGGAAGAAGAAAATATTCTGGATCTTTGGAACGATCTCATTTCGGCTCAGACATCTGAGTACTTCATTGGATCCATGGTCGTTTATAGAAAGGACAAGCTGCGTTATGGCGTCGTGGATGGCCAACAGCGACTTACAACACTTACTATTCTGCTTTGCGCCATAAGGGACAAGTTTCTCGAGATCGGAAAGCGTGATCTTGCCGAAGGCGTACATCAGCTGGTTGAACGTAAAGATATCTCGAATCACGCTCAGTACGTTGTCGATACAGAGACTTCTTTTCCGTACTTTCAGGAGCACATTCAAAAGTTTGACTCCGATCCTGAAGTTGAAACTCAAATAAGGAGCGAAGAGCGCAATCTGCGGAACGCGCATGACAAGTTTCAATCTCTTATTGATGGCTCGGTAAATGCGATCAAGAACGATCCAGCCAAATCCGACGAGACCAAAGATCGAGAAGTCCTGAGAAGACTTATACTTCTCCGCGATGCCGTATTAAATCTGAAAGTTATCTTTGTCATTTTAGATGACGAAGATGATGCATACATCATCTTTGAGACGCTCAATACACGAGGAAAAGATCTTGCACTCTCTGACTTGGTCAAAAATCATTTTGCAAAGCATCTTCGAACCAAGGGAGTCGTTGATTCTGTCAAGATCAAATGGGGCCAGCTGCTAGAAACGCTTTCCAACTCTTCAGAGGACCTTTCTATTGATACATTTATTTATCACTTCTGGGCGTCCCGGTATGAGTCAATCCCGCTAAAAAGCCTTTTTCCGAAAATCAAGAAGTCAATAACCAAGCAGCTTGCTAGACAGTATTTAGATGACTTCATAAGTGACTCTAGAATCTATAGATCGCTTTATGAATCCACCTATGCGTGGGACAAAAATGAGGCCGAAGCGATGAGATCGCTTCAAGCATTGAGATTGTTTAAGGTCGTGCAGTCTATTCCTGCCACATTAGCCTTAGTCCGTTCGTATCGAAGCAACGTCATTAAATACGCGAAGCTGCGTGATGCTCTTCTCGCCATTGAGTCATTTCACTTCCACTTTACGGCGATAACCTCGTCTCGCTCCTCGGGCGGCATATCTGCAATGTATTCGTCTTTTGCGCAGCGGCTTTTTTCTTGTAGCAGCCCTCAGGCGGCCAGCACGGAAATCAGCAGTCTCATCCGTAAGCTACAAGATCGCGTCCCTGCTTTTGATGAGTTTAAACATGGCTTCAGCACCCTGGTCTTCACTAACTCGAACTCCAAGCAAAAGAATTTGGTACGATATATCCTTAGAAGATTTTCGCTATATCACGAATACAAGACACCTGTTGACTACGACGAGCTAACAATTGAGCACATCTATCCCCAGTCACAAATTAATGAACTATGGCCCGAGTCTCTCGTCGGCAGCATTGGCAATCTTGTACTGCTTGACGAAAAGACTAATGGCAAGCTTGGATCGAAAGACTTCAATGCAAAAATGAAGCATCTTTCTGACTGCGGATACACTCTTCCAAGCGCCTTGACCAGGGCTAATTCATGGACTCCAGATGAAGTCAAGAATCATACTTTTGAAATGGCCGAAACCGCTTATCATCACATCTGGAAAATCTGATCTATCCTTGGCAGGATTCGGCAATCGCGCCATCAGCATCCGAGCCCACCAAGTAATCAGCAATTGCCTAGTGCCCCCTGGGGCTTGGATTGCTCAGATAGCAGTGCCTTTTCTGGAGGACTCCACAAAACGGAGACGTAATCGAAGGGTTCCGAGAATCACCTGCCACTGTTCGATGCCCCCTCCCGGCAATAGCAGGCAGCACCGGTAATCCCCTTGCGAGGAACAACCGCATCAGCTCCTCTCCCCTGGCCGCTTCACCCCACCCTGGTCGCCTTGCTCCCCCGCCTGGATCTGATCCAGGACTGCTGGGACCTCCTCGCTGGCCGCAAGGAGCACTACCTGCCCCGCGGTGAACGGGAGCCAGAGAGCGCCTACCGCCGAAGGCTGGAGGCGGCTCTGCCCTCCGGCTTCTTCCGCGATGCGCTACGCACCTTCGCGGGGATGCTGGCCTCCAGCCACTGGCGTGAGCTGCCGGCCTCGCTGCAGGCGGTGATCAGTGATGTGGATGGACGCGGCACCGACCTAGGCGTGTTCCTTGAGCGCGCCGACGTGCTGGTGCTCCGCGATGGTGCAGCACTGATCGGCGTGCTGCCGCCTGAGCACCTCTGGCCCAGTGAGGGCGACCGGCAGCAGGCGCTGCGCCGTGGCGACCGCCTCTCGCTGCCGCGCCTTGCTCTGCTGGAGCGTCGTGACGTCCTGAACTGGCACCTGCCTGGCCCCCAGGCCTTGCCTGACGCGGTCAGCTTCCGGCTGCCCAACCCCAAGGCCCAGGACGAGCCCCTGGACCCGGATCGACCTCGGCATCCATGGCTCTACGGCTCCGTTGCCCTCGATGGCGAGGGCATGAGCGTCGAGACCATCGAGCTCATGGCAGACCCGCAGGCCTCGACCGGCTGGCGCCCGCAACGATCTGGACTACAGCACTACCGGGGTATCAGCCAGCTGCCCGCCATCTGGTACGCCAGTGATGGCGCTGCTTTTGGGGAGGGTGACCTGCCGCACCTTGGCCTGGCGCATCAGTACCTCAATCACTTCCGCTGCCAGAGCGACTACCAGGAGCTCCTGTACCGAACGGCTCTGCCGGTGGGTGTGCGCACAGGGGTCGTCGGCCCCATGGGCACTGGCACCAGCGAGCCGGTGGTGCTGGGCCCCAACAGCGTGATCGATCTGCCCGATGGCGCCAGCTTCCAGTTCGTGGAGATCCAGGCCCGCTCCTTGGCCGAGCACCGCGCCTGGCTGGAATCCCTCGACCAGGGCATGCGTCGTGACGCCCTGATTCCCTCTGGCGCCCAGGGGGCTCCACGCACCGCCACCGAGATCTCGCTGGCGGCCTCGCAGGCCTATGCGCTCCTGCAGAGCCAGGCGATCCAGAAGGCCTCAATGTTCTCCTCCCTCCTGCTGCACTGGTGCGCGATCACCGGAGAACCAGTTCCCGTGCAGCAGGGTCCGGCGTTGCTGGTGGAAATCAGCCCGCTGGCCCCCGCGCCCAAACCGCAACCGACCGTGGCCGAAATGCTGCAGCTGCATGAGCGCGGCATCGTCAGCGAGCAGGCCCTGCGGCAATGGCTGGGGGATCTGGCCGGTGTGGCACCGGCATCGGCCTAACCCTGCTGCGCCAGCTCCTCAGGGAAAGCAGCGGTGGGGCACCAGATCGCTGCACTGGGATCGCCCAGTCCCCGTGTTCGGCCCTGGAGGTGCTCGATCGCAACCCAGGCACAGACCAAGGCATCCAGGCAGTCCTCCAAGGGTTTGAGCGCAGAGAGCGCTTGGACCTCTGCGGGCTGCGGCAAGGGCAGGTTGATGGCCTGGATGTGCTGAGCAAGCCCATCACGAATCCGCCCGAACTCCGTCAGCAACCGCCCGATCCGCTCTTCTGCTGACAGGTGCTCGGTTCGCCAGTACTGCAGCGAGCGGCTGACCTTGTAAGGCACCCGGTACTTCCTCTCCAACAAGGCCAGCAGGGCGACATGGGGATAGACCTCGATCACCCCCCCAGGCCCGGGTTGATCAGCCGCCGTTTGCAGGCCATAGCCGCAGACCTCCAAGTCTTGACGAATGCCGTCGGCGATGGCGCCTGGCCGCTGCAGTGTTGGGCTGTGCACAGCGCAGCCCCGGTTGCCAAAGACCCGCGAGACCGCGCGGTCTGCCTGCCGGCGATGACCGATTGGCTCTTTGGAGAGCGGCATATCGAACGCGATCAAATCGACGCGACCATCCGACAGCTGTTCAGCTGCACGCAGCAGGGCCGTCATCTGGGGCTTGCTGCCCTGAGCTCGTGCTGACCAGTCGACAGCAATGCCATCGGCCAGCGCCATGAAGCTGGCATAGCTGGGTGCCAGAGCGACACAGCTCCAGGCATCGCCCTGACGCTGGACCAGCGCGATGCCACTGGGTTGATGAGCCGTCCAGGCCGCATCGATCCCCAGCACCAACTGACCGGCAACAGCAGATGGTTTCGTGCTCACCACAGCTGTGCCCGCCTCACAAAGCCCTGCCGCAATCTGGCAACCGCAAGACCAGGAGGCCATCCGCCAGTGCCTGGCGCTTCCCGCCACCGTTCCCTGCCTGGATGCCATCGGCCGGGCGATGGCGGATCTACTGCGCCAACACCCGGCCGGGGTATTGAGCGCCCGCGCTCTATTGGATGCGGTGGCCGTGATCGATCAGCAGCTGCTGGACGGTGGCTGCGAGCAGGAGCAAGCGATCCAGAAACGCAGCCACTCGGGGCCGATCGCCGGCTCGGTCGCGGCGGCTGGTGATGCACCCCTGCAGAAAGCAGATGTGATCGCCTACGACACGGCGCTGTTGCGCGAGGAGAGCGAGACCACCTACGCCAACCCCAGTTCGCCCGCAATGGGACTGCTGCGTCAGCGGCGTCGCTATGCCGACCAGCTGCTGTTGCTGTTGCCCTCCCTCAGCAGCTGGGTGCATTTCACCGCCCAGGCCGCAGGGCCGCTGGGAGCAACGCCGATGCTGCGGGGTTGAGCGATGACCACAAGCCCCAGACGTTTCACCAGCGGCCAACATCCACGGGCGGCCGGGCCATGGCCCGCTACGCCCCTCCAGCCATTTGCCAATGCACGCCTGCTGCTGGCGGAGAACGCCATCCCAGGAGACACCACCTCAGCGGTAGTGGCGGCGCATGTGCTCGAGTGCTTTCTGGTGCGTGCCAACTACATCTCAGCCAAGGAGAACGGCCCTGGGGTCGACACCGGCGACTTCACCTACAGCGGCATGGTCTGCCGGGCTACCCGCCTGCCGCCTCACCCGGGCGCCATCTGGCTGAGCAGCACCTTGAGCTGGCAGCAGAACGGCCGCCGCGTTGCCAGCGGTGGCAGCACCGTGGTGGCCCCCTGCGAGGGGCTGATCTGGCTGGGGGATCTCAGCCTGCTCAATGCTGCGGGCGCTGCTGATGTGGATCCCTACGCCCAGCACACTGCCTTCGTGGTGCTGGAGTTTGGTGCCGACTACGGCTCCGGCGGCATCGGTGCCCTGGTGCAGCCGCTGATCGGCGAGCGGGTGTTCGGGAC
>CAIZQU010000106.1 GCA_903935205.1 uncultured cyanobacterium
CCAGGGCCTCCTGCATCGGCTGCTCCAGCGTGGCGCTGATCCGCTCGCGGATCGAGGCGATCGCCCCACGGCTGATCTCCACCCCCAGCAGCTGATCAAGCAGCGCCTGCGTCTTGCTGAAACTCAAAGGGAAGGCACTGCCCAGCAGACCCACCAATGCACTGAGCCTGGGGCCGTACGGACTGGCTTCCACATCCGCCGGCAAGGTGGCGCAGGTGCTGGTGGAGCAACCGGGGCAGACCAGGCGATGCAACCGATGCTCAATCACCAGTGGCGTGATCGGCGGAATCTCAATCACCTGATGCCGCAGGGGTTCTGGATCCTCTCCATCCAGCAACGTGCCGCAGCGGCGGCAGGCATCGGGGTGGTGCTCCACCACCTCATCCACCCGTTCGATCGGCAGCAGCTCCGGGCCTGATCCAGGATGACCCGACTGACCGCCGCGCTTGCGGCCACTGCCCTTCCGTCGCGCCGGCGGCTTAAACCCAGGCCCGTCGCTGGCGGGCGGTTTGGAGGAGTTGCGGGAGCTGCGGCCGATCCGCTCCCGCAGCTGAGACAACTCAGTGGCCAGGACGGTGAGCTGGAGCCGCAGCTGCTCAATCTCCTGCTGCTGGGCCAAGATGAACCCTCTGGCTTCGGGTGGCCAGGACAGCCAATCCGCTTCTGCAATCCCGGCAGGAGGGGTTCTCATCACAGGCCGTCACTGCCTGAGATTCAACCGGGATTCCAGCTGCCGTCAAGGGTTCAGCAGAACTGGGGTTCGCAATAAGCCGTACCGACCCCTGAACGGATACAGAGCCTTAGACCCTCTCCGGCTGTTTGGCACCTACCACGCTCAGCCTCTCCATTCCTAGCGTTGCTCCACTTCCGGGACGGTCGCCGTGCCTGCTGATCCCGCCGCCACCGATCCCGCCCGATCAGCGCCGGCCACGCCATCCGCCCCGCCGCCCGAGGACGCCAGCCTTGGCGGTGGCTGGCCCGTGATCGACGGCTGGGCCCGCGCCACCCTCTCCCCCTCCGGCCCCCGCCTCTGGCAGACCCTCACCCACAGGAGCGCCTGCCTCTCCTGCGCCTGGGGCACCGGCGGCCAGAAAGGCGGCTTCCGCGATGAACTCGGCGAACCGCTGCAGCGCTGCCTCAAGAGCGTCGAGGCGATCGGCGCCGAACTGCAGGCCGGCGTGCCGCCCGAGGTGTTTGCCGGCCGCAGCCTCTCCGAACTCCAGCAGCTCAGCTCCGCCGCCTGCGATCGCCTCGGCCGCCTCGATCAACCCCTGATCCGCCGCCAGGGCAGCGACCACTACACAACGATCGGCTGGGATGAGGTGCACGCCCTCACGGCCGCTGCCTTCCGCTGCGCCGATCCGAGCCGGCTGGCCTCCTACAGCTCCGGCCGCTCCTCCAACGAGGCCGCCTTCCTGCTGCAGCTGCTGCTGCGGGCCCTGGGCTCCAACAACCTGGCCGATTGCTCCGACCTCTGCCACGCCCCCTCGACCATCGGCCTGTCCCGCGTCTTCGGCAGCGGCACCTCGATGGTGAACCTCGAGAGCCTGCAGCAGGCCGATGGGGTGGTGCTGGTGGGCTCCAACGCCCCCGCCAACCACCCGCGCCTGATGAATGAGCTGATCCGCCTGCGGCAGCGGGGCGGCTTCGTGCTTGTGATCAACCCGGTGCTGGAGGCCGGGCTGCTGAAATTCGGCTCGCCCGCCTTCCCGATCCGCTCGATGCTCGGCGGCGGCAGCGAGATCGCCTCCCTCTTCCTGCAGCCGATCCCCGGCTCCGACACGGCCGTGCTGCTCGGTCTGCAGAAAGCGCTGCTGGAGCGCGGCGCCATCGCCTGGGACTTCGTCAAGAGCCATAGCGACGGCTGGCAGGCCCTGATCGCCCAGATCGAATCCACCTCCTGGGACACGATCACCAGCCGCTGCGGCCTCAGCCGCGAGGAACTGGAGCACGCCGCCTCCCGTCTGGCCGCCTGCCGCGCCGTGGTCTTCGCCTGGGCGATGGGCATCACCCACCACGCCAACGGCACCGACAACGTGCAGGCGATCGCCAATACCGCCGTGCTCAGCGGCAACGTGGGTCGCCCCGGGGCCGGCACGATGCCGATCCGCGGCCACTCCAATGTGCAGGGCTTCGGCTCGATGGGGGTGACGGTGCACCTGCGCGAACCGATGCGCCGGGCGCTGGAGGCCCTGCTCGGCCGCTCCCTCAGCCCCGTGCCCGGCTACGACACCCGCGCCCTGATCGAAGCGGCCGACCGCGGCGCCGTCGACACCCTGCTGTGCCTGGGCGGCAACCTGTTCGGCGCCAACCCGGACAGCACCCAGGCCCGCCGTGCCCTCGGCCGCATCGACACCGTCATCCACCTGGCCACCAAGCCCAACACCGGCCATTTCCATGGCCTCGGGGCGCGGCAGACGCTGCTGCTGCCGGTGTTCAACCGCTTTGAAACGCCCCACCGCACCACCGTCGAATCGGGCAACAACTGGGTGCGCCTCAACGAACCGGGCACCACCCATCTGCGCAGCGGCCAGCTGATCAGCGAGGTGGCCTTCCTCGCCGAACTGGCCCACCGCCTGCTCGGCGACGATCCGATCGACTGGCGGCGCCTCCAGGATCCGGTGTACGTGCGCGCGTTGATCGCCCGCACCGTGCCCGGCTATGAGGCGATCAACGCCATCGACACCACCCACCGCGAATTCGAGGTGGCCGGCCGCGTGTTCGCCACACCCCGCTTCGCCACCGCCAATGGCCGCGCCCAGCTGGCACCCACCCCCCTGCCCGATCTCACCCTGCCCGATGCCAGCCATTTCGGCGGGCTGGCGACCGGCGAACGGGGCCTGGTGCTCAGCCTGATCACCGCCCGCAGCTACGGCCAACACAACACGGTCGTCTACAAGGACGGCGACAGCTATCGCGGCATGCCCCACCGCCAGACGATCCTGATGAGCCCCGAAGACATCAGCAGCAGCGGCCTGCAGGCCCACCAGCGGGTGAGCGTGCAGGGTGACGCCGGCCGGCTGGACGCCATCGAAATCATCCCCGGCTCGATCCGCCGCGGTGCCGCGCTGATGTTCTATCCCGAAGCCAATGGCTTGATGCACGCTGTGGTGGATCCCGCCAGCGGCACGCCGGCCTTCAAGCGGGTGCCGGTATTGGTGCGGGGTTAGCGCCCGCTGGCTGGAGACCCTGAAACAGGCCATTGCGAACCTTGGAACCCAGCTTTGATCAACGCGTGTACGCGATGGTGGCCCGCATTCCGATGGGGCAACTGGCGACCTACGGCCAGATCGCTGAGCTGATCGGCGCCTGGGGCTGCGCCCGTCAGGTGGGCTGGGCCCTGCGCAGACTGCCCCTGCCGAGCGAGCTGCCCTGGCATCGGGTGGTGAATGCCAGGGGCTGCATCAGCCTCAGCCTGGCCCGGGAAGGCAGCGACTGGATCCAGGCCGACCTCCTGCGCAGGGAAGGCATCGCGGTCGATGCCCAGGGGCGCGTACCGCTGGCCGCCAGGCGCTGGCGGGGAGCAGCCACGGAAATCGAGTGATCAAATCAGGGCAAATCCGCCGCAGACTGACCAAGCCTGCAGCGAATCAGCACGATCTAGACATCATCAATAGCCAACGCAAAAAGCCCAGTTAAACTAGACAGCTTCGAACCAAGTACAGACAGGAAACATCCATAGACTCAGCCTGTCAAGACCACCCCAAAGGCTTGGCTCTGCCTCGGCAATTCATCCTTCAGCCCAGATCATCTCGGAGGACTAAATGTTAGCGCTTAGAAGATTTCTGGCGGCTCCTCTCGCCCGCCATTCCCGCATCTCGTCCCATGGCTTCGCGGGCGTTCTGCTCCTGGCCAGCAGCCTCGGCATCGCCAGTGCACCGGCCAACGCGGCCATCATCCATCTCGATTTCGAAGGCATCAACGCCACCTACCCCTCAGTCGGCTATGCCGCAATTCAAGACTTTTACAACGGTGGAACCAGCAGCGATGGCACCTCCGGCACCAACCACGGCATCGCGTTCGGCAACAATGCCCTGGCGATCTGCCTGAACCTACCGACAGCCACCTGCTCCAATACATCGCGCGGAGGATTCGGTGATCCATCCTCCCAGAAGGAGGCTCTTTTCTTTCTGGAAGGTAGCGAGACCTTCCTCAACTACCCGGCTGGCTTCTCCGACGGCTTCGCCTTCAACTACGTCTCCTACAGCTATAGCGGTAGCGTCGATGTCCACGCGGGTCTGAACGGCACCGGTGCCGTGCTGGCCAGCCTCAATCTCTCCCCCACTGCCGGCACATGCCCCGGCTACAGCGCAGATTTCTGTCCCTTCTCGCCGATCGGCGTGTTGTTCTCAGGCACGGCCCAGTCGATCGGCTTCGGTGGTGTCGCCAACCAGATCGTCTTTGACGACGTGACCTTCGGCTCCGCCACCCCCGGCCCCGATCCTTCCACCTCGGTGCCAGCTCCCCTGGGCATCGCCGGCCTCGCCACGGGATTCCGCTTCAGTCGCAGGCTTCGTGCGCGACGCTCCAGGCGCCTGATCTCGCCGCACGCTTGATCCCATCCCCTTCGTGGTTCGGACCCCGCCTGCTGCGGGGTCCATCTCGATCCAGCAGCGGCGCGGAACCAGGCCAGCCAAGGGGTTGTCAACCCAGCCGGGCCCAGGCTCCATCCCCGCCTCCGGGCGGCGCCCAGGCATGGGGGCAGCCTCAGACCCGCCGGGGCTCCCGGCCATCGCCACCGCCGGCCAGCAGCTCGGCCATGACCGGATCCGCCGCCTGCAGGCGGGCCCGGATCAGGCTGGCATCGGGCTCGGCCAGCTCGCCATTGGCCCGCCACTGCAGGCAGGTGCGGCCAAGACAGGGCTCGGCGGGGTCGGCAACGGGGGCATGGCTCGGGCCCCGGGGCGTGGTGTGGGCCATGGCTGACCCTCCTGAAGTTCATGGTGAACCTTATGCAGGCCTGCCAACCGCCCGATACCCCCATCGGGGGGCAAAGGGCCGCCGCCAATGCCCCCGGCCTGCTCTGAAGCCGGCCTTCCCGCTCGCCAGCCCAGGGCCAGGGCCAGGTTCAGGCGTTGCGCAGCTCCCGCAGCAGCAGGGTGTGCAGATGGTCCGGCTCCCGGTACTGGTTGGGGAGGCAGTTGTGCAGGGTCTGCAGCCGCTGCCAGCAGACGGTGCGCCGCAGCTGCTGGAGGGTGCGCCCCTCCCGGATCAACAGGCGCAGCGCCTTGCAATAGAGCGAATAGTTGGCTTCCAATTCACCGATGGTGATCGCCGCTGAGGTGGGTCCGCTGGTCATCGTTGGCAGGCTCGGCCTCGATCTCGGCCGCGAGCGGATGGGGCAGAGGCCCTGGCCTGGGCCGTGGGCAACGGCCGGAGCTCTGCCTGATGGCAGGGGCGACTCTGGTCTGATCCGACCGCCGGGCGAGCCCCCCATCCGGGGACATTCCAGCCTTCAACTCAGAGCTGCACCATGCCGCAGCGCATCCCCTTGAGCACCGCCTGCAGGCGGTTGTTGACATCCAGGCTGCGCAGCAGGCGCTTGGTGTACGTGCGTGCGGTCTCCTCACTCACCACCAGCCGCTGGGCGATCTCCCGATCGCTGAGGCCGCTGGCGAGCAGATCGAGCACCTCGTATTCGCGCGGCGTCAACCGCGGGCAGCTCAGATAGGGGAGGGTGCCGGAACGCAACGACGGGCTGCGGTAGCTGTGCTGCCCCATCACCGCCATCACCGCCGCCTGCAGGGGCCGCTGGTCGCCGATGAAATCGGCCTCCGCCACCACCGCCTCCAACCAGGGTGCCTCGACGTACTGGGCCGGGATCACATCACCGAGGGCCAGCACCACCATCCGCAGCTGGGGCTGGGCCATCCTGGCCTGCCGGGCCAGCTCGAAACCACTGCCGCTCTCAAGGTGGTCGGTGCAGAGCAGCAGCTCATAGGGCTCCTGCTCGAGATACTGCAGGCAGGTGGCCGCATCGGTCACGGCACAGCCGATGCGGCTGCGGTCCTGGAACGACTCACACACCGCCCGCAGCAGGAAGCGCCCCTTCATGGCAATCGCCACCTTGCCGCTCAGGGCGACCGACAGCAGCACCTGATCCAGGGTGCTGCCCTCAAGACTGCCCAGAAAGGGGGTGAAATCCACGCGGCCACAGGTCCCGGCTGCGGAGCCGGGCCACTCCATGAGAGACCATAGTCTGACGATGAGAGCCAACGAAGTCCGTGGGGTCACACGTCTCCGGAGGCCCTGAGCCAGGCCCGGCCGCCCTGACCAGGGCACGGTCGAGGCCAAGGCCCCTGACACCGGCGGGCTGATCCACCGCAGCGCCCGCTGGCCTGCGGAGCGCGCAAGCGAACCAGCGGTGGGATGGGTTCAGGAATGAAACAACAGCACCAGTCCCGATTTGACCTGGTGGAATTCACGCTCCTCGCGGCTCAGATCGAGCCCCACCTCCAATCCCTCCTTCAGGGCCATGTCGAAGGGCGGCGCCGATGGCGCCTCGCCGGCAGACCACAGGGCGGCGATGCCGACCGGCGTGGCATGCCAGCGGAACCGCTGAGTGGTGCCGATCACCGGTTCCTTGAGTGCATCTTCGAGGAGCTCCCGGATTGCCATGCCAGCGGGTCGAAAGTGAGCGTCGCTACAACTCAGTTTCCGTCGCTCCTTTGGCGCTGGGGTCGGCCTGAGAGCAATTGTGATACGGGCCCTCCACCTAACCTGCCCCAGCTGCGGCGGCCCTGGTTCCGCGTTCCGCCATGACCGCCCTTCCCGGCCCGATCGCCCTGGTGCACGAGTGGTTCACGCCCCGCTCGGTGGGGGGGGCCGAGCTGGTGGTGCAGGAATTCGATGACCTCCTGAGCAGCCTCGGCCGGCGCCCCGATCTGTTCGCCCTGGTGGATGGGGAAAGCCGCCGGCCGGGCAGCTGGCTGGAGGGTCGGCCGATTCGCACCAGCTTCATCCAGCGCCTGCCCTGGGGCAGCAGCCATGTGCAGCAATACCTGCCGCTGCTGCCCCTGGCGATCGAACAGCTCGATCTGGCCGGCCATCCGATCGTGGTCAGCAGCAGCCACCTGGTGGCCAAGGGGGCCCTGGCCAGTCCAGAGCAGTTCCATCTCAGTTATGTGCACACCCCAGCCCGCTACGCCTGGGACCAGATGCACGCCTACCTGGCCAGCTCCACCCTGGCCCGCAGCCCGCTGGGGCCCCTGGTGCGGCTCCAGCTCCACCACCTGCGCCAGTGGGATGCCCTCAGCGCCCAGCGGGTCGACACCCTGGTGGCCAACTCACGCTTCACCGCCAGCCGCATCCGCCGCTGCTGGCGGCGCCATGCCGAGGTGGTGCACCCTCCTGTGGCGGTGGAGCGGTTCCACTGGCAGGGCCCCCGCGATGACATCTACCTGAGCCTCTGTCGCCTGGTGCCCAACAAGCGGGTGGATGTGGTGGTGCAGGCCTTCAACCGCACCGGACTGCCGCTGGTGGTGCTGGGCGACGGACCGGAGCGGCGCCGCCTCGAAGCGATGGCGGGCCCCTCGATCCGCTTTCTCGGACGCTGCAGCGACAACGAGGCCGCGGCCTGGCTGCAGCGATGCCGGGCCTATGTCTATGCGGGTCTGGAGGATTTCGGGATCGCACCGGTGGAGGCGATGGCCGCCGGGGCGCCGGTGATCGCCTATGGCGTCGGTGGCCTGCGCGACAGTGTGCGCTGCCTGGCCGAAGGGGCCAGGCAGCCGACAGGCCTGCTCTTCCCCGAGCAGACCGCCGCCTCCCTGGCCGCCGCCCTGGAGCATTTCGAGGCCGGTGCCCTCTGGCGCCAGCTACCGGCCGAGGGCCAGCGCCTGGGGGCGGAACGCTTCGCACCGGACGTGTTCCGCCGCCGGATCATGGCGCTGCTCGAGCGGGGCTGGCAGGCCCAGCAGCGACGCCTGCGGCGCTCCTGTGCCTCTGCGATGAGTGACCCTGACAACTGGAGTCTCAAGGAGAGAGACGTTTAGATTCACTGGTTATTAGGCATGACAGAGGCGATGGTTGCATCCCTTGGATCAACTAACGTATCGGCTCCGGTTGTTGGAATACGCTCTCGATTGCTGCGTGCCGAAGAGCTCATCGCCCTCCAGCCGCGCCATTCACGGGTTATCAAGCGCAGCGGCGACATCATTTTTTCTCTGGCAGTTCTCAGCCTCGGATCACCCCTTTTTATTGTTCTGGCCTTGATGGTCAAACTGACCTCACCTGGTCCGGTGTTTTACGTACAACAGCGTGTCGGTCGCGATTATCGCAGCTTTGGCTGCATCAAATTCCGCACGATGCGCCGCGATGCCGATCGTATCCTGAGCCGTATCTTAGACGAATCACCCGAGTTACGAGAGGAGTTTCGCCATGATTTCAAGCTCCGCAACGACCCCCGCATCACCCGCATCGGCCGCTTCCTGAGGCGTTCCAGCCTCGATGAACTACCCCAGTTCCTCAATGTCCTGCGCGGTGAGATGAGCGTGGTCGGCCCCAGGCCGATCGTGCGTCAGGAACTCCCCCGTTATGGGGAGCGCATGGAAGAAGTGCTCTCGGTCCGCCCCGGTCTCACCGGCCTCTGGCAGGTTTCAGGCCGCAACAATCTCAGCTACCGCCAACGGGTGCTGCTCGACCTGCGCTACGCCCGTCACCGCAGCCTGCGCCTCGATCTGCTGATCATCCTGCGCACCATCGGCGTCATCCTCGACCCCCGCGATCGCGGCGCCTACTGACCACCCCTGGAACGCCGCTCCAACCCATCGAACCATCCCCTCGCCGTTGCGATCTGCCTTGAACGGGCCGGCGGCAGCAAGCTGTGATGAACAGCGGCTGATTCTGACTTGTATCCGTGCAGAGGGCGGGACAGCCAGCAGAGGACAAGCCCCAGCAATGGTTCCTGCCCTGTTGAAGATGATTTCACTGCAGCCCAGCAGCACCTTTGTGCGCCTCGGTCGGCTGACTCCGGTCGCCGAGATGTCGCCTGGATGCTGGCGGTAGCGTCCCCATCCCGATCGGAGCCACGAACTTCTGCCGGAGCGGGACCCTTGGTTGTCTCTCCTTTCGTATCGCGACAGAACGGAGCCGGGGAAACGGAGCCGTGGAATCCGCTGGCCTGGCCCTCTGGCCTGACCTCAGCCCGAAAGGGCCGCGATCAGGAGCAGCATCGGCAAGCCCAGGCCCAGCCAGATCAGCTCCAAGCGGTCGTTCAATCCCAGAACCCGACCCACGGCCGCCCGATCCGCCACCGGAGCCCCAGCCACCAGCACCGGCTTGGCCCGAGGCTCCCCCCCGTACACGTTCACGCCCCCCAGCCGCACCCCGGCCGCCAGGGCATAGGCCGCCTGGGAGACGCCGGCGTTGGGGGAGGGATCGGCGCGACCCTGCCGCAGCGCTTCACGAAAGCGCCAGCGGGGACTGCGGCCGACGGCGGGGGAGCCTGACGGGGGTCGAAACAGGGCCAGGCTCAGGGCCACCAGCCGGCAGGGCAGCCAGGTGAGCACGTCGTCGAGGCGGGCGCCGGCGGTGCCCAGCCAGCGCAGCCGCCCGCGGCGGTAGCCGAGCATCGAGTCCATCGTGCTGGCCGCCTTGAACAGCCAGGCCAGGCACAGGGGACCAGGCAGCCACGGCGCCAGCGCGGCCGGCGCCAGGCTCCAGAGGGCAGCGCCCACCAGCATCCAGAACAGCGGCGCGAACAGCCCATCCACACCGTTCTCGCTGGCGGTCTCCGCCAGAGCCCGCAGGATCTCCGGCTCGTCCAGGTCGGCCACATCGCGGCCGACGATCCAGGCCAGCCGTTGCCGCGCCGGCTCAAGCCCCGCAGCTGCGGCCGGGTGGCCCGCCGGATCAGCCCTCGGGACCTGGACCTCACGGCCCTGCCCCAGGCGTTCCACCTCCGGGGATGCCATGGCTCCGCCCGGGTCTTCGGGGCGTTCATCTCCAGGCCCCTCGTCTGTGCAGCCGGGCGGCGCTGGAGCCAGGGCGGACAGCACCTGTCGCACCGCCCGCTCCAGGCTTCCCCCCGCCAAGGCGCTGGCCAGAGCCGCCAGCAGCAGGGGCACCCCCAAGGCCGGCCAGACGATGGCGAGCCGTTCCACAGCCCAGCCGACCAGACCGCTGGCCGCCAGCACCACCAGGGCGATGGCCAGACCAGCCAACCGCAAACGCCTGGGCCGCTCCCCCGCCCAGGCTTCGGCGACCTGGCGCAGGGCCCCGATCAGGGCCCCCATCGCCTGCACCGGATGGGGCCAACCCTGGGGGTCACCCAACCAACGGTCGAGGGCGCAGGCCGCCAGCACCAGGCTGGTGACGATCAGAGCGCGGGGGAGGGAACCCACCGGACCCGCGGCGAGGGGACCCCAGGCGGTGGCGCCCCAGAGGGTGCCCCAGGCCAGCGCCTGGCTGGCTGCAATCCCCACACCGCTTGCGTCCGGAGCCAGATCAGGCGGCCTTCAGCCAGCTGAACATCGCCCGCAGCCCTTGACCCACCTGCTCGATCGGGTGCTGGGCATCCCGTTCCCGAATCCGGGTCATCTCCGGCTTGCCGGCGTCGCACTCGGCCACGAAATTGCGGGCGAAGGTGCCGTCCTGGATGTCGGAGAGGATGCGCTTCATCTCGGCCTTGGTATCGGCCGTGATCAGGCGCGGACCGCTGACGTAATCGCCATATTCAGCGGTATTGGAGATCGAATCGCGCATCGCTGTCAGGCCACCCTTGACCATCAGATCCACGATCAGCTTCACCTCGTGCAGGCACTCGAAATAGGCCAGCTCCGGTTGATAGCCAGCCTCCACCAGGGTTTCGAAGCCAGCCTTGACCAGCTCGCTGAGGCCGCCGCAGAGCACCGCCTGTTCCCCGAACAGGTCGGTTTCGGTCTCCTCCTTGAAGTTGGTCTCCAGGATGCCGGCGCGGGTGCCGCCAATCGCCTTGGCATAGGCCATCGCCAGGGCGCGGGCATTGCCGCTGGCGTCCTGCTCGACGGCAAACAGGCAGGGGACCCCCTGACCGTTCTGATACTCCCAGCGCACCGTGTGGCCAGGCCCCTTGGGGGCGATCATCACCACGTCGACATCGGCGGGTGGCTGGATCAGCCCGAAACGGATGTTGAAGCCGTGGGCGAAGCTCAGCACCTTGCCGGCGCTGAGGTGGGGCGCGATCTCGGCGTCATAGACCGCCTTCTGGAATTCATCGGGCAGCAGCACCATGATCCAGTCGGCGCGGCCGGCGGCCTCGGCCACGGTCAACACCTCCAGGCCATCAGCTCGGGCCTTGTCGGCGGAGCGGCTGCCTTCGTAAAGCCCCACCACCACGGACACGCCGCTGTCCTTGAGGTTCAAGGCATGGGCATGGCCCTGGGAGCCGTAACCGATGATCGCCACCGTGCGGCCGGCGAGAAGGGACTGGTCGGCGTCCTGGTCGTAAAAGAGCTGGGCCATGCCGGGTGGCGTTCTGGGCAAACAGCGAGCCTAGCCAAGTGCCCCGCGCCAGGACCGCGGAGGCTCGGATTCGGCTCAGGCCTCGTTGGGGTGGGCGATCACCCGGTCGATCAGGCCGTAATCCTTGGCCTCAGCGGCGCTGAGGAAATAGTCGCGGTCGGTGTCCTTGGCGATCTTCTCAAGCGGCTGGCCTGTCATGTCGGCCATGCTTTGGTTGAGCAGATCCTTGATCCGCAGGATCTCGCGTGCCTCGATCTCAATGTCGCTGGCCTGGCGCTGGCTGGTGCCGCCCAGGGGCTGGTGGATCATGATCCGGCTGTGGGGCAGGGCCAGGCGTTTGCCCTTGCTGCCGGCGGCCAGGAGAAAGGCACCCATCGAAGCGGCCAGGCCGACGCAGATGGTGACGACCTCCGACTTCACATACTGCATCGTGTCGAATATCGCCAGGCCGGCTGTGACTGAGCCGCCGGGGGAATTGATGTAGAGATAAATGGGCTTGCTGTTGTCCTCCGAATCGAGATACAGCATCTGCGCCACCAGCGCATTGGCCACCCCGTCATTCACCTCCGAGCCCAGAAACAGGATCCGCTCCACCCCCAGCCGCGTGTAGATGTCGACCCAGCGCTCGTACTGGCTGCCGGGGAGGCGGTAGGGAACGCTGGGGGTGCCGATGGGCATGGCGAGAGCGGGGGAGGCGGAATGGGGTGGGGGATGGCGGGTCGCCGCTGCGGGGGCGATCCAGGGATGAACGGAATGGGGCCGGCCTTCAGCCGATGCCTGCGGCGCTGGGGAGAGGGGAGGGGAGCTGCTTCTGGCTGGTCAGCACCCGGTCGATCAGGCCGTAATCCTTAGCCTGCTCAGCGGTGAGGTAGGTCATTCGATCGGAGTCGCGGCTGAGCTGCTCCACGGTCTTGCCGGTGTTTTCAGCCAGCATCGACAGCACGGTGTGCTTGTTGTGGAGCACCTCCTGGGCCCGGATCTGAATATCGCTGGCCTGGCCGCGGGCACCGGAACGGGGCTGGTGCAGCACGATCGAGGCGTGCGGCAGAGCGGCCCGCTGGCCTTTGGTGCCGGCGCTGAGGATCATGGCGGCGCTGCCCATGGCCTGGCCGATGCAGATCGTGTGCACCGGCGGCTTGACATAACGAATCGTGTCACAGATGGCGAAAGCTTCGGTTTCAAAGCCGATGGCATCGCCGGTGTACCAGCTGGTGCCAGTGGAATTGATGTAGAAGAAAATCGGCTTTTCTGGGTTGTCGAATTCCAGATACAGCAACTGGGCGATGATCAGCTGGGTCACATCGACCCGCAGTTGACGTTTGACGTCGTCGTCGGAAAACAGCGGCATCCCCAGATACACGATCCGCTCCTTCAGCAGGAGCGACTCGAGATCGGGCGGCGGGGTGCGCATCACGGCGGAATCGCCGTAGTAGGGGGCCGACACCGTCATCCGGGCATCACCATTGCGCACATGGAGGGAGCCTAGCCGGGTCCGGCGGGCTCCTGCCCCCGGGCGCTGACCGGTTTGCCCCCCTGTTTACCGGCAGGGCGATCGGCGGGGCGGTCGCAGCGGGCGAACACCATCCGTCCGGTAGGGGTCTGCAGCGCCCCGGTGACGGTCACCGCCAGCCGATCGCCGATGCGGTTGCGGGCGTCCTCCACCACCACCATGGTGCCGTCCTCCAGGTAGCCGACGCCCTGATCGGCTTCCTTGCCCTCACGCACGATCTTCAGCTGCAGCCCATCCCCCGGTTGCACCTCCGGACGCAGGGCAATGACCAGCTCGCTGAGGTTGAGCACCTTGAGCTCCTGAACCTGGGCCACCTGGGCCAGGTTGTAATCGGCGGTCAGCAGGGTGCCGCCGGTGTCGGCGGTGAGCCGCAGCAGCTTGTCATCGGCACCATTGCCCTCGTAACGGGTGCTGTTGACGACCAGCCGGCGACCGTAGGTCTCCCGCAGCTCGGTGAGCAGCTTCAGACCCCGTCGCCCCTTGCCCCGCTTCTCGGCGTTGCTGGAGTCGGCCAGGGCCTGGAGCTCATCGATCACCGCCTGGGCCACGATCACCTGCCCCTCCAACAGCCCGGATTCGAGCAGCCCGCGGATGCGGCCGTCGATGATCACGCTGGTGTCGAGAATCTTGGCGCTGGCCGGCAGCAACACGCCATCAGCCACCAGCAGGGCCTCGGTGCTCGAGGGGTTGAACAGGCGCAGCAGGGTGCGGCCGTGGACCTCGGCCAGGTTGTAGCCCAGCACCCCGAAGAACACATTGCTCAGCACCGCCGCCAACGGCTTGACCAGCACCACCTCCCAGGGCAAAGGCAGCAGCAGGATCGGAGCCAGCAGCAGGTTGGCCACCAGCAGGCCCAGGATCAGGCCCACGGCACGGCTAATCAGCAGGTCGGTGGGCATCGAGCGCACCTGGGCCATCAGGCGACGCCGCAGCTGCTGGAAGAAGAAGCCCGCCAGCAACCCGAAGAAACCGCCGAAGCCCGCCAGCACGCTGCGCAGTCCTTCCGGGTTGGTCACCTGGGCGAGCAGGCCTTCCGGCAGCAGGTCGACCCCCAGCCAACCGGTGGCGGCGCCGGAGATCAGGAACAGCAGCAGGATGAGGGTGTCCACCATGGGTCCAGGGAGCCAGGATCGCGTGGCAACCCATCCGATCAGCGAGGCAGCAGCAGCATGCCGGATCCAGGGGCCTACGGCCGGAAGGGGTAACCGCCCGTGACCCTTGCGCACGTTGCTCCGACCCTACCGACGGCACCGCCGCCGCGCAGCGCCTATCTGCACATCCCCTTCTGCCATCGCCGCTGCTTCTATTGCGATTTCGCCGTGGTTCCCCTCGGCGACCGGGCCGACGGGGAGGCCGGGCCGGGATCGGCCTCGATCGCCCACTACCTGGAGCTGCTGCACCGGGAGATCCGCCAGTCCCCGGCCGGTCCTCCCCTCTCCACCGTCTACATCGGCGGTGGCACCCCCTCGATGCTCAGCGCCGCCCAGCTCGCCGCCCTGCTGGCGGCCCTGGAGCGCCGCTACGGGCTGGCGCCCGGGGCGGAGATCACCCTGGAGATGGATCCGGCCAGCTTCGATCACCGCCGCCTGCGGGCCAGCCTTGCCGCCGGAGTCAATCGGGTCAGCCTGGGCGGTCAGAGCTTTGATGACAGCGTGCTGGCGGACCTGGGCCGCCGCCATCGCCGCTCGGGGCTGCTGGAGAGCATCGCCTGGTTGCGCCAGGCCCGGCGCAGCGGCGCACTGACCAGCTGGAGCCTCGATCTGATTCAGGGGGTGCCGCAACCTGGCGGGGCGGCCGAACGGCGCCGGCACTGGCGGAGCCAGCTGGAGCAGGCCATCGCCCTGAAGCCCCCCCATCTGTCCGTCTACGACCTCAGCATCGAACCGGGCACGGTGTTCGAGCGCCTGCGGGATCGGGATGCCCTGCCCCTGCCCGATCCGGACACCGCCGCCGATCTGATGGATCTCAGCCACGACCTGCTGCGGGCCGCCGGCTACGGCCGTTATGAGATCTCCAACTACGCCCTGCCCGGCCACGCCTCGCGCCACAACCGCGTCTACTGGAGCGGTGCCGGTTGGTGGGGCTTCGGGCTCGGGGCGACCGCGGCGCCCTGGGGCCATCGCCAGGCCAGGCCCCGCACCCGCGAGGCCTATGCCGCCTGGATCGAGGATCAGGCGGCCTCGTCGACGGGGATGGCCCCTGGAGTGCCCTCGGGGGAAGCCGGTGCAGCGGATCCGGGCCGCCAGCCCCCCACCGGATCCGGCAAGGACCAGGAGCCGGGGGGAATGCCCTTCGATGAGCGCCTGCTGGTGGGGCTGCGGCGACGGGAGGGGGTTGCGATCGCCGAGGTGGCCGCCGGCGCCGGGCTCGATGGCGCGGCGATCAGCGACCTGCGGCACCACCTGGCCGCGGTCGAGCAAGCCGGACTGCTGAAGGTGGAGGGCCCCCGCTGGCGGCTCAGCGATCCCGAGGGACTGGCCCTCAGCAACGCGGTGCTACGGGAGCTGCTGGCCTGGTGGGAGCGGCGAGACAGCCAATCCAGCTCCGCAGCGCCTCGATCGCCAACCCCCGTCCGTCCAGCAGGGGCGGGCTGAAGGGCGGCTGGCGCTCACTCAGGCCGAGCAGGTCAGCGGTGACCCGCACCTGGCCGTCGCAGCCCTCACCGGCACCGATCCCGATCACCGGGATCGCCAACCGCCCGCTGATCGCCGCGGCCACGCTGGCGGGCACATGCTCGAGCACCAGGGCGAAACAGCCGGCGGCCTCGAGCTCCAGAGCCTGCCGCTGCAACCGCTCCTGGGCCTGTGGATCCTCCGCCTGGCGGCGATAGCCCAGCCGATGCACCGACTGGGGCGTAAGACCCAGGTGGGCCATCACCGGGATGCCGGCGCGCACCATCCGGTCGATGGCGGCCAGGGTTTCCGGTTCGGCGCCCTCCAGCTTCACCGCGGCGGCAGGGGTTTCCTTGAGCACCCTGCCGCCGGCGCGCAGGGCGTCCTCGGTGCTGCATTGGTAGGAGAGGAAGGGAAGATCGGCGATCAGGGGCGGCGCCTCCCGCCCCCTGTGGGCGATGCCGCGGCCGACGGCGCGGCAGTGGTGGAGCATCTCCTCCAGGGTCACCGGCAGGGTGGTGGCGTGGCCGAGCACCACCATCGCCAGGGAGTCGCCCACCAGCACCGCGTCGGCGCCGGCCTCGGCCACGATCGCCCCGGAGAGGGCATCCCAGGCGGTGAGCATGGCGATCGGCAGGCCGGCCTGCTTGCGCTGCTGCAGAAGGTGCGGGCGCTGGGCCACGGCGCATCGGAGGGCGACAGATTCCATGCTGACAGCCGACCGCAGGGAGCCGGCACCGCCGCCGGGATGACGCAGCTGGCGGCCTCCTGCCCCCCTCCTCGTCCGCAGGACAGCCTGGCCTGGGTGGCGGTCCCCAGCTTGCTAGGGTGACAAAGACTCGGACCCACGCGGCCCAGACGCCCAAATCTGGTCAGGACCGGAAGGGAGCAGCCACACGGGATGCTCCAGGCAGGCGTGGACTCCGGGTCACCCTCTTATCTGAGCCGGCTGGCAGCGCGATACCGGCGTTGACTGTGAACCGCCGCAGCCCCGACAGAGGGCTCCCGGCAATCAGGCGAAGTGCAGGCGCCCAGCGGCACTCATTCGCTGCGGCCCTGCCGGTTGAGCAGGAACGGTGGGATCTTGGCGCCGCGCTCCTGGGGGGTGGCCGCATAGCCACCGCTGTAGTCGGTGCTGACACTTCGCTCCTGGGGGCGATAGCTGGCGCCTCCCTCAAAACCCGTGGCGATCACGGTCACATGGATCTCGCCGTCGATGCTGTCATCCACCACCGCGCCGACGATGATGTTGGCCTCGGGGTCCACCACGTCGTAGATCAGCTCCGATGCGGTGGTCATGTCCTCCAGGGTCATGTCACGACCGCCGCTGATGTTGATCACGCAACCCTTGGCGCCATCGATCCGGGCCGATTCGAGCAGGGGGCTGGTCATCGCCGCCTGGGCGGCCTCGGTGGCGCGGGAGCGTCCCGAACCCACGCCGATGCCGAGCAGGGCGGTGCCGGCCTCGGCCATCACCGAACGCACATCAGCGAAGTCGACGTTGACCAGGCCCGGCTTGGTGATGATGTCGGTGATGCCCTTCACACCCATCCGCAACACGTCATCGGCGGCGCGGAAAGCCTCGTTGAGCGGTGCGCCGGCGATCGACTCGCGCAGCCGATCGTTGGGAATGACGATCAGGGTATCCACGTGCTCCGCCAGGCGAGCAATGCCCTCCTCCGCCTGGCGCAGACGCTTGCGGCCCTCGAAGCCGAAGGGTTTGGTGACGATCCCCACGGTCAGGGCGCCACACTCCTTGGCCACTTCCGCCAGGATCGGCGCAGCGCCGGTACCCGTACCGCCGCCCATGCCGGCGGCGATGAAGACCAGATCAGCGCCTTCCAGGGATTGCTGCAGTTCGCTCCGGGATTCTTCAGCGGCCTTCTGGCCGATCACCGGATTGCCGCCGGCCCCGAGACCGCGGGTGAGCTTCTGACCCAGCTGGATGCGCTGCTGCGAGGCCGACTGGAGCAGGGCCTGAGCATCGGTATTGAGGACGATATAGCCCAGGCCCTGCAGATCGGAGACGATCATCCGGTTGACGGCGTTGCTGCCGCCCCCACCGACACCGATCACCTGAATCCGTGCCGAGGGGCTGGGCACGATGCCATTGCTGCTCGGCGCGTTCTGGCTCATCGGGGAGGACTCCTGCGTGGACGCCTGCGGAAGCAGGGAATCGGCTCCGGCGCCGAGGTCGCCGCTGGAAGCGACGGAGGCATGGATGCCGTTGGTCTGCGGCTGCATTATGTCGGGGGGCCGGAATCGGTGAACCCTGGATTCAGGGAACTGGTCATCTCCAGAGCCACAGGGCCTGGGGAAAAATCCAGCCATGCCCTGAGCGAGTCTCCGAAGGGTCTAGCCACAATGGCCCGGAAGGTGCCTCGACGCAACGACCTGTGTGGGTTGGCTGGCCACCTGCTGGCCAGGACCTGGATGCAGGCCCGTCGCTTATTGGCCGCCGCGGGGTCGGGTCGCACTGGAGGGGGAGGGAAGATCCTGGCTGCGCAGACCCGGCAAGGTGATCTCGGGCTGATTCGGATCGCTCAGATCGACCATCTGGGGCCGTTTACCCTGAAGCTGGGCCGGGAGCGTCGCACTGAGGTGGGCCGCGACCGTCAGTCGCTGCGGCAACTGGGCATCGGCCGGACCGAGGCGCAGGGCTCCCAGCTCGGCGGTCTCCAGCCAGATGTTGCCGGCAGGATCGAAGCGAACCAGGCGCAGGCGTCCGCCGAACTGCTGGCGCTGGGTCAAGACCTGGCCCAGGGCGGCGCTGTGGCGCTCGTTCCATCCCAGAACCCGCAGGGTCAGCGGCTCGCTGACGGCCAGCCCAAGATTCGGGTTGACGCTGATCCACTGCCCCTGGCGATCGACGAAGCCCTGCTCCATGCCCCCTGGACCACTGCGTTCAGCCCGGGCAACGGCCGTGCGGTCCCGCAACTCGACCCGGATCCGAGGCGGCAGCATCAGACGACTCACCCGCACGTTCTCGACCGGCAGCTTGCCGGTGAGGGTGTGGGCCAGATCCCGGGGGTGGAGGCTGAGCAGATGTTCAGGGAAGCGCAGGCCAGCGGCCTGAATCACCTGGTCGCGGTTGATCACCCGGCTGCCGATCACCTCCACCTGGGCCGGGGAGCGCAGCATCCAACCCTGGCGGAGCAGGCCGTAGCCAAGGCCCGTGGCCAGGGCGCTGAACACGAGAAGTCTCCAGAGATGGACCAGCCGCTCCTGGCGCCGCTGCTGACGACGCAGGCGGCGCCGTTCGGCGCCGGGGCGAAGACCGCTGCTCTCGCTCACAGTTCGCAGCGGGAGCGCGCCATCAACTGATCGATCCAGCGCCGGGCGCGATCGGCATCGGCGAAGGGCAGATCGCAGGTCAGGCCGCCCCCCACCAGGCGCAGGCGGCAGGCCCCCTGGCTCTCGGCGGTGAGGGGGGCCTCGCCGGAGCGCAGGGAGAGGAGCTCCACCATCTCAAGCTGCTTGATCGGAAAACTGCCGGCGGGCTCAAAGCTGCCCGACTGAAAGGTGGACCAGCTCAGCTCGCCATCGAGAAGCCGGGCGGCACCACAGCTGTCGAGCTTCGAGAGCTCGGCCCCCTCGGCCCACTCGCGGAACAATCGCTGGCGACGCCGCTCCAACCAGCCCAGGCCGGTGAGAAGCACAAACACCAGAAGCAGTGGAAGCCAGAGCAGGCCTTGGGTCATGGCGCCTCGGCGTCGGGAACGGTTTGCCCGGCGGATTCTCGCGCCCCTTGCAACAACCTGTGCACGAGAGTCTCCAACGGCACGCCGCTCGCCGCCCAGAGCATCGGGTACATGCTCTGGCTGGTGAAGCCGGGCAGGGTGTTGATCTCGTTGATCCAGAGGTCAGCCGAGGCTTCGTCGTAGAAGAAATCCACCCGCGCCAGGCCGCTGGCCGCGACGGCACGGCAGGCGGTGATCGCCAGGGTCCGGGCCCGATCCGCCACCGCATCCGGCACCCGGGCCGGAATCACCGTATGGCTGAGCCCTTCGCTGTATTTGGTGGTGTAGTCGTACCAGTCGGCCTCGAAGCAGATCTCGCCCAGCACCGAAGCCTCCAGGGTCCGGCTGCCCAGCACGGCGCATTCGAGTTCGCGGGCCTTGACCCCCTGCTCCACCACCAGCCGAGGATCCAACGCCGCCGCCTCCCGCAACCCGGCCAGCAGGGAGGCTCGATCGGTGGCCTTGCTGATCCCCACCGAGGAGCCCATGTTGGCGGGCTTGACGAAGCAGGGGAAACCCAGCTGCTGCACCAGACGGTCGAGCAGGGCTTCCACCGTGGCATCGGCCAGTTCCGCCGCCTCGACGCAGACGTAGGGCACCTGGGGCAGGCCGGCGGCGGCGAAGGCGGCCTTCATCGCCTGCTTGTCCATGCCGACGGCCGAGCCCAGGACTCCGGAGCCGACAAAGGGAACCCCCATCAGGGTGAACAACCCCTGGATGGTGCCGTCCTCGCCATTGGGGCCATGGAGCACCGGGTACCAGACCTCCACATTCAGGGCCCCCTCGGGGAAGCCGCGGAAGCCCGGAGGCCCGGCAGGGGCGGGCAGGTCGGCGGCCTCGGCCGGTAGCCCCCGGCTGAGCACGGCCTCGGCCACGGCCGGCGGCCACCAGCGGCCCTGGCGGTCGATGTAGAAACAGCTCAGGCGATAGCGGTCGGCGTTATCACCGCGGCGCAGGGCCCCCACCACCGTTGCAGCCGAGCGGATTGAGACGGCATGTTCTCCGGAAGCGCCACCGAAGACCACACCGACGGACAGGGGGGAGGCAGGCATCACGGCATCGGAGTGGCGCCAAACGTATCAGCCCTGGCGCCCCAGGCCAGGGGCCTGGCCCTCCAGGAACCCGTGGCGCAATGGTCGGCAGACCAGGTCACGAACGGAAGCCGACCCGATCGGGCACTGATCACAGCCTCATCCTGGGACACTGGGCATCGAGAACGCCTCGGCGCCTGCGTCGTGAAACCTATGGCGGAGCAATCGTTCTGCCCATGGGCACGGCACCACAAGCTCAACGCGGATGAGCGCGGATGGGATTGTTGCAAGACTCCGCTTTGGCCCCCAGCGGGATCACCCTATGGAAATGGGGCGCAAGCGGCTGCGGGCCAGAGGCTCCTGGCCGACCGGGAATTCCCTCAACCCACCGCCACCCCCGTGAGCGAGAAGGCCCGCACCTGTTCGATCCGCACCGGAACCAGGCGGCCCAGGGCCGGCGTGGAGCCCTCGCCGGCGGGGATGGGGAAAAAGGTCAGACGGTTGGTACGGGTGCGGCCCATCCACTGGCTGGGGTCCTTGGGATTGATGCCCTCCACCAGCACCTCCTCGATCCGTCCGAGGTAACGGGCGCTGCGCTCGCGCGCCTTGCGTTCCACCAGCCCATTGAGCTCCCGCAGACGCTCCACCTTGACCGCCTCCTCCAGCTGGTCGGGCCAGGTGGCCGCCGGGGTTCCGGGGCGGGGGGAGTAGGCGGCGGTGTTGACCTGATCGAAGCCGATCTCCTCCACCAGGGCCAGGGTGCGGCGGAACTGGGCGTCGCTTTCGCCGGGGAAGGCCACGATCACATCAGCGCTGATCGCCGCATCGGGCATGCGCTCGCGAATTCTCTCGATGATGCGCCGGTAGCGCTCCACGGTGTAGCCGCGGCCCATCGCCCGGAGGATCTCGTTATCGCCGCTCTGGAAGGGGATATGGAAGTGCTCGCACACCTTGGGCAGATCGGCGCAGGCGTCGATCAGTCGCTCGGTGAAATAGCGGGGATGGCTGGTGGCGAAGCGAATCCGCTCCAGACCGTCCACATCGTGGATGAAGGCCAGAAGATCGGTGAGGGTGTGGGCGCGGCGGCCCTCGGGGGTGATCCCGGGCAGGTCGCGGCCGTAGGCGTCGATGTTCTGGCCCAGCAGGGTGATCTCCCGGAATCCGCGGGCCGCGAGCCCCTCGATCTCCAGGCGGATCGCCCCGGGCAGCCGGCTCTGCTCGCGACCGCGCACCGCCGGCACGACGCAATAGGTGCAGCGCTCGTTGCAGCCATAGATCACGTTCACCCAGGCGCAGACGGAGCTGTCGCGGCGGGCGGTGGTGATGTCTTCGAGGATGTGGTGCTCAGTGGTGGCGACCACCTGCTGACCGCTGGCCACCTGCTCCAGCAGGGTCTCAAGGCGATTGGCGTGCTGGGGGCCCATCACCAGATCGAGTTCGGGCACCCGCCGGAGCAGGGCCTCCCCCTCCTGCTGGGCGACACAGCCGGCCACCACCAGGGTGAGGCCGGGATTGGCCCGCTTGCGCAGGGCCTGGCGGCCGAGATAGCTGTAGACCTTCTGCTCGGCGTTGTCGCGGATCGTGCAGGTGTTGTAGAGCACCAGATCAGCGCTGTGCTCGTCATGGCCTGGGCGATAGCCCATCGCTTCGAGGATGCCGGCCATCCGTTCGGAATCGGCCTTGTTCATCTGGCAACCGAAGGTGGTGATCCAGTAGCTGCCGCGATCGGTACCCTCGGCCGCCCTGGCCTGGGGGGCCGGGGCCGGGGCCGGGGCCGGGGGGGCCGCGGGCGCAGTGGCGACAGGCGCTGCACCAGGGAAGGCGGCGGCGGTCAACGGCTCGGTGGCTGCCGTGGCGGGGTCCGCCTTGATCCCGGTAGCGGCGCCGAGCGCTCCGGAGGCTGGCGGGGAGGAAGCAGCCTCCGGAGCGGCGGCGGAGCCGGCGGCTGCAGGAGGAGCCCAGGCGCCAGCAACGGCGGGCCCGGCGGCAACGACCGGAGCCCCGGCGGGCGTGGCAGCGGCCCGGGCCCCGACGGCGGCGGAATCGGTGGGGGCGCTGGCCCCGAGGGAGGCGGTCATGGGCCCATTCTCCGCTATCAGCCCTGATGGGGCGATGGGCCATTCCGCCCCCTCCAGACGTCTCCAGCCGCCTCGGCCAGCACGCGGTTGGCCGCACGGTGACCTCCAGTGACCACCCAGTGGCCATTTGGATGGCGCCATGGCGCGCCGCTGCCAGTCCTGTCGAAAGGGCGCCAACGACGGACCGGGGTTTCAGCCTGGGGTTTCAATCGGAGCTGGCCAGGCCATCAGGTGCTGTCTTTACCGACCGGCTATGGCAGGTTGTGGGGATGGATCTGCAGCTGCGTCGCTTCCCCCTCACCAAGGCCGTGCCGCTGGCGATCAGCCGGGGCAGCACCGCGGCCGTGGAGCACCTGCTGGTGACGGTGGAGCACGACGGCGTGCGCGGCATCGGCGAGACCGGCGGCTTCGACACCGGCCACCGCCACTACGACACCGCCGCCCTCGAGGCGGAACTGGCCGCCCTCCAGCCCCAGCTCGCCGCCCTCGCACCAGACCCCCCCCAGGCCCTCGACCCCCTGCTGGCCTCCCTGTCGCCCCCGGCGCGCTGCGGCCTGGATCTGGCCCTCCACGACTGGTGGGGACAGCGGCTGGGCCAGCCGCTGCAGCGCCTCTGGCGCCTCGATGGCAGCCGGGCCGAACCCACCAGCGTGACCCTGGGCCTGGGCAGCGTGGAAGCGGTGCTGGCCAGGCTGGAGCGCTGGTGGGAGCAACTGCCCGCCCGGCGGATCAAGCTCAAGCTCGGCAGCCCGGAGGGCCTGGCCCACGACCGGCAGCTGGTGGAGGCGGTGGCCGCCTCCCTGGAGCGACGCAGCCAGGAGCGGGGCGAGCCGCTGGAGTTGCAGGTCGATGCCAACGGCGGCTGGACTCTGGAGGATGCCCAGCGGATGGTGAGCTGGCTGGCGGATCAGGGCGTGGTGCTGGTCGAGCAGCCCCTGCCGGCCCTCGTGGATGCCGAGGCGGATGCCGCTGCCTTCGCCTCCCTGGAACTCGATTGCCCGATCACCCTGGTGGCCGATGAAAGCTGCTGGGATCTGGCCGATGTGGTCCGGCTGGCGCCGTTCGTCGATGGGGTGAACATCAAGCTGCTCAAGAGCGGTGGCCTCAGCGAGGCGCTGGTGATGGCCCAGGCGGCCCGCCGCCTGGGGCTGGGGGTGATGGTGGGCTGCTACTCCGACAGCGCCCTGCTCAATGGCGCCGCCGCCCAGCTGCTCCCCCTGGTCGACTGGCCCGACCTCGACAGCCACCTCAACCTGATCGACGACCCCTTCAGCGGCCCCCGTCTGGAGGGCGACCGCCTCTTTCCCGGGGCCGGTCCCGGGTTGGGGGTGACCCCGAGGCCCGCCGCCAGCGCCGCTCCTCCCGCCCCATCCCGCTGAATGCTTCCCTCCGACGCCCCGGTGGTGCTGCTGCAGCATCACGGCCTCGACAACCTGGGCGGCAAGACCGGCCTGGCCCTGTTGCGCTACCGATCGGGACCGGTGCTGGCGGTGGTCGATCCGGCCCATGCCGGCGGTGACCTGGCGGCGATCACCGGCATCCCCAGGGCGGTGCCGGTGATCGCCTCGGTGGCCGAGGCCCTGCCACTGCTTCCCCCTGGGCCGGTCTGGGCGGTGGTGGGTCTGGCCCCCTCCGGCGGACGGTTGCCGGCGGAGGTGCACCGGGATCTGGCGGCGGCCCTGGCCGGGGGGCTATCGGTGGCCAGCGGCCTGCACACCCGCCTGGGGGAGGACCCCACCCTGGCAGCCCTGCTCCAGCCCGGCCGCCGGATCTGGGACCTGCGCCGCGAACCTGCCGATCCGGTGGTCGGAGCTGCCCGGGCGGCGGGCCTGCCGGGGCGCCGGCTGCTGGCGGTGGGTTCCGACATGTCGGTGGGAAAGATGAGCGCCTGCCTTGAGCTGCAGGCGGCGGCCCGGCGTGCAGGCCGTGATGCCCGCTTCGTGGCCACCGGCCAGGCCGGCATCCTGATCGCCGGCACTGGCGTGGCCCTCGATGCGGTGCGGGTCGACTACGCCGCCGGGGCGGTGGAGCAGGCGGTGCTGGCCGCCGCCTCCGGCGCCGATGGGGAAACCCTGGTCCTGGTGGAGGGGCAGGGCTCCTTCTGCCATCCAGGCTCCACCGCCACCCTTCCGCTGCTGCGGGGCAGCCAGCCCACCGATCTGCTGCTGGTGCACCGGGCCGGACAGACGGCGATCCGCAACCTGCCCCACATTCCCCTGCCGCCCCTGCCGCAGCTGATCGCGACGATGGAAGCGATGGCGACCCTGGCTCGTCCCGTCGATGCCCCCCACCCGCCGGCGCGGGTGGTGGCCATCGCCCTGAACACCGCCCACCTCGATGACGCCGCCGCCGCAAAGGCCGTGGCTGAAACCAGAGATCTCACCGGCCTGCCCTGCCACGATCCGGTGCGGGAGGGGGGCGACGGGCTGCTGGCGGCCCTCTCCCAACCCAGGCAACCGCGGGAGTCCTGAAGGCGCCGGAGGGAGCGGGGGGCGCGACACCGCCGGGACTGCTGGGGGAGCGGCGAAGGCCATCAGGGCCTGCTCCTGAAAGGCGTCGCCCCCGGCGCCCGGCCCTGGTCTTGGCACCGCAACCACAAAAAAGCCCCCGGCCATGGAAGCCGCGGGGCTGGGTGGGTGGATGCAAGGGCGAGCGAGGGGATTCGAACCCCCGAGTGGCGGCGCCACAAGCCGCTGCCTTAACCGCTTGGCTACGCCCGCCGTGCAGCCAAACCCTATCACCGTGGCGGCCTGCCCTCCGCCCTGCAGCGGCCGCAGCCTCCGCTGCCCCTGGCTCCACGGCCAAACCCGGCCGCCACGAACGCGGCGGGGGGGCGAGGGCGCGGCACCGGCGCTGCGGCTGAACCGCAGACCAATGGGCTCCCTGAACCGGGTGAGCCCTCAAGGTCTGCCATCCTGTCGGTGCAGGTTGAAGAGCCGCTTGAACGCCCGCGCCATCGCTTCCCGTTCCCTGCTCGGCGTCAGCCTGGCCCTGGTGGCCGGCCTTGGGCTGCTGCTCACCAATCCGGGGGAGGAGGAGTTTGAACACTTCGCCGCTGCCCAGCTCACCATGGCCGCGGTCAGCGAGCTTTGCGAGGAGGCTGCCCTGCCGGCGATGGCCAGGCTGGTGCTGCGGGATTGCCCGGGATTGGTCCAATCCCAGCGCGGCCTGCTCGGCAAGCTGGCCCTGGCGGCCACCCGGCGCCGCAACTTCGGACTGTTCAGCGTGTACCGCACCGAGCTGGGCGGCCAACGGGTGCTGGCGAACTGGAGCATCCCGCGCTACAGCACGCTCACCCTGGCCGCCGCAGGACGGTTTCTGCTGCTGTCCTCCGCTCGGCGGGAGGGGGAGGACAGCGACAGGCTGATCGGCAGCGGTGACCCGTGACCCTGCTGCCGCCCCTGCGGATTCCCCGCTGCCTGCTCGATCCCGCCATTCCCCTGCCGCCCGCCGATCGGGAGGGCCTGGTGCTCGTCTCCCTGGAGCACGGGGAAGGACAAATCCGCGCGATCCGACCGGCCCGATCCGGCCCGCCCAGCACCCTGGCCCCGATCCCCTGGGGGACGAGCGCCGAGGCGGACCCCACTTCTGGGCCGATCGATCTCCCCCCGCAGGCCCGCGAGGCCCCGCTGGCGCTCACTCCCCTGGTCGATGCCCACGTCCACCTCGACAAGGCCTGGAGTGGAGATGCCTTCCCCAACCCCGCCGGCACCATGGCCGGTGCCCTCGCCGCCAATCTCGACGAGCTCGCTCTGCGCACCCCGGAAGCGGTGCTGGAGCGAGGGGAGCGGGCCCTGGAGCTGGCCTGGCGCCATGGCTGCCGCGCCCTGCGCAGCCATGTCGACAGCCTCGGGCCCGCCGCCAGCGGCAGCTGGGAAGCGCTGCTGAGCCTCCGCCAGCGCTGGGCCGGTCGACTCGAGCTGCAGCTGGTGGCCCTGGCTCCACTGATCCACTGGACCAGCCCCGAGGGGGAGGCCCTGGCCCGGAGGGTGGCCAGCGGCGGCGGGCTGCTCGGCGCGGTGGTGGGTCCGCCCTTCGCCCGTCGTTCCTACGACCGGGAACGGCTGAACGCTCTACTCCGCCTGTCCGATCAACTCGGCTGTGCCATCGACCTGCACATCGATGAAAGCGATCGGCTGCCAGCCCTGGGGCTGCGGCAACTGGCGGAGCTGCTGGAGCGCCAGCCCTGCGGGGTGCCGATCACCTGCAGCCATGCCAGCAGCATGGCCCTGCTGGCCGACGCCCCGCTGGCGCGCCTGGCCGACCGGCTGGCAGCCCTGGAGGTGGGGGTGGTGGCCCTGCCCCTGACCAACCTCTGGCTGCTGGGCAAACGGGAGGGGCACACGCCCTGGCGCCGTCCCCAGGCCCCGCTCCAGCAACTGCAGGCGGCGGGTGTGACGGTGGCGGTGGCCAGCGACAACGTGCGCGATCCCTGGTACCCGGGGGGCGATTTCGACCCGCTGGAGCTGCTGCGGCTGGCCCCCCTGCTCAGCCAGCAACGACCCTGGCAGCGGCGGGGTCTGGCACCGTTCATCAGCGGCGCTGCCCGCCTGCTTGACCTGCCCTGGGATGGGGTGCTGCGGGTGGGATCGCCGGCCGACCTGGTGGTGCTGGGCAGTTCCAGCTGGGGCGACCTGCTGGCGCGGACACCGCAGCGGCGGGTGCTGCGAGCGGGACGCTGGCTGCCGCCACCGCGGCCGGCCGCCGCCGGTGCTGGCCGCTTCACCGGGCTGCCGGGCCTGGGATCCGTGGCGCCTTAGGAGCCTGTTGGGCATCGGTCGACAGACCAGGTCCCGAACAAAGACAGCGCCGATCGGCTGCCGAGAAGGGGCCCCATCCTCAAAAGAGGCGAGCCTGAACACCTCAGCACCTACGTCCTGAGATCGATGGCAGCTTTGGCAATCTGCCCATCGGCAGGGAGCCACAATCTCGATGCGGATGGGATTCCTGTGAAGCTCTGAGTCAGGCGATAACGGGACCACCCCATGGTTTTGGGGGCCAATACGGCTGCGGGCAACCGGCTCCGGCTCCCAGCCCATGGCGAGGCCCATGGCGACGGCGGAGGCGGCGTGGGGGTTGCGATCCTGAGGATCACGCCCGCTCCCCCCCATGGCCGCCCGACAGCTTCCGCTCCTGCCAGCCCTGCCGTCGCCGCAGGCGGTGGACGCCGTGGCCGAAGCCCTGGTCCGCGGCGGCTCCGGAGTGACCCTGCTGCGAGAGGGGACCGACCTGGCCAGGCTCTCCCGCGACTTCCACGACTATTCGCCGGTGCTCACCCCCCTGCTCGCGGGTCGGCAGGCCCAACTGGCGGTGCTGGCCGTGACTGTCGAGCAGGTGATGGCGGTGGCGTCGGCCTGCGCCCGCGAAGGGGTGCCGCTGACGCTGCGGGGAGCCGGAACGGGCAATTACGGCCAATGCGTGCCCCTGGCCGGCGGCGTGGTTCTTGATCTCAGCGGGCTGGACCGCCTGCGGCGGATCGATCCCCACAGCGGTGTGCTGGAGGCGGAGGCGGGCTGCCGCCTCGCCAGCCTGGATGGAGCCCTGGCGCCCTTCGGCCGGGCCCTGCGGCTGGTGCCCAGCACCTGGCGGACCGCCACCCTGGGAGGCTTCATCGCCGGCGGGGCGGGGGGGATCGGCTCCCTGCGCTGGGGCTTCCTGCGCGACCCCGGCAACCTGCTCGGCCTGGAGGTGGTGACGGTGGAACGGGAGCCGCGGCTGCTGCGGTTGGAGGGGCGGCAGGCCCAGGCCCTCAACCATGCCTACGGCTGCAACGGCATCCTGACCGCCGTGACCGTGGCCACCGCCGCCGCGGTGCGGTGGCAACAGCTGGTGATCGGCTGGAACCGTTGGTCAGCGGCCCTGGAGGCAGCCCAGCGGTGGCCCGGCACAGCCCTCGAACTCGATGCCCTCTGTCTGCTGGAGGCCCCCGTGGCTGCGGCCCTGCCCTGGCCGCAGGGCTGCCCGCCGCCGGAGCCCGGGGAGCACCGCCTGCTGTTGCTGGCAGCTCCCGATGCCCTGGCTCCCCTCGCCGAGGAGCTGGCGGAGCGCGGCGGCGCCCTGCGCTGGAGCGAGCCCCAGGGGCAGAGCGGCGGTGTGCCACTGCGGGAGCTCTGCTGGAACCACACCACCCTGCACTGGCGGGCCCGCCAGCCGGATTGGACATATCTGCAGATGCTGCTGCCCCAGCCGGAGGAAGCCCTGATCGCGGCGGTATCCGAGCGCTGGGGGGAGCGGGTGCGCTGGCACCTGGAGGCGGTGCGCCAGGGGGGCTGCCCCAGGCTGGCGGGTCTGCCCCTGGTGGAGCTGGCCAGCGCCGACGAGCTCGACGGCCTGATGGACTTCTGCCGGGAGCGGGGGGCGGTGATCTTCGACCCCCATGCGCTCACGGTGGAGGAGGGGGGACTGGGGGTGGTGGATGCCGATCAGGTGGCGGCCAAAACGCGCCACGACCCCGCCGGCCTGCTCAATCCGGGCAAGCTGCGGGGCTGGAGCGAGCGCTGAGGAGGCCCGGAGAGGGGCGTGGCCGGGAGGCCTGGGCTGGAGCCAGCTTCAGCCGCAGCCGAGGCTGAGGCGGGTGTCCACCCCCGTGCGGGGGTTGGTGCCACTGGCTTCGCGACAGAGGGCGCGCTGGTCGGCGCGATCGATCAGCGCATCGCTGAAGTCGGCACCGCTGACCCTGGCACCGGTGAAATTGCTGCCGGTGGCGATCACCCCGACCAGCAGGGCATCGGTGAAATCAGCGCCGGCAAAATCGACCTTATCCATCAGCACATCGCTGAGATCGGCGCCGCGGAAGTCGGCCATCGGGAAGGCGCCCTGGGTGAGGATCGCCCCATGGAGGTCGGCGCCGGCAAAGTGAGCCTCCCGGCCCTGGGCACCGGCAAAGGAGGTCTGGGCCAGGTTCTGGCCACTGAAGTCCTGGCCATTCTGGTTGGTGAGGGTGTAGTCAATCCCCTGGAACTCAGCCGCCGCAGGGGCCACGGCAACCGCCAGCAGAGCAGCCAGGGAAAGGAGCAGGGCCAGGGCAAGACCCAGAAAGGCCGAGCGTCGCCCGGCCTCCTCAGAACACCACCGCAGCTGGGACGCCCCCGCCAGGGCTGGGGAGGCGTCGGCCCAGGGGGCGATGGCAGGTGTGGGTCCTGGGGCGGCCAGGATCGGTCGGTCGGTCATGGCCTTGATCCTGGCGCAGGCCATCTCAGACCGTAGTCGGCGCGACTCCGAGGTGCTGACGCAGCCGCTCGAGGGCGGCCTTCTCCGCAGCGCTCACCTTCTCGCCCGAGCCGAAGAGGCCGGCACCGGCGGCCTCGGCCACCGCTTCGCAGCCCTCGACGATCAGCTGGCAATACTGCTTGACGCTGGCATCATCGGCCTTGGCGCGGGCCAGGGCCACGGCGCCATCGATCTGCTCGAGGGCACGGTCCAGCAGCTTGCCGTCACGGACCTCTTCGGCGGTCACCTCGAGTTTCTGGGGTTGGATGCCCTGCTTGAGAGCCTCGGGATCGAACAGTCCGGCGATCAGCGGATTGCTGGCATAGCGCTCCGCAGCGCCGGCCAGCTGACGCCCCAGGGCGATCGCCTCCTGGGCGCTGGAGAAGATCCCCATGTCCACGGCCATCACGGCCATGGCGGCGGCCAGAGGGCCGCCCATCAGGGTGTTGCGCTCGGCGGAGCTGAGTTCAAGAGCCATGGATTGGCTGCATCGAGGACTTCCTCAACCTGGCGACGACCGGCGGTCGCGTCATCCCCCCCGGGGTTCGGGCAACCGATCCAGACGGGGGATCACCAGTCCCAGCAGATACAGCGAACCGGCCACCACCGGGCAGGCCGCCGCAGCGGTGCCGGACCCGCTGATCCCGATCGGCTTCTCCATCAGCCGCTCCAAGCCGGTGGGAACATCGGCCACCGGCTCCAGCTGGAGCGCCAAAGCCGGCCGGGCCGCCGCCAGCTCCTCGCAGCTCCAGCTGGGACATCCGGCGATCGGCACCACCAGGGCCCGGTCCCCCGGGGCCAGCAGCTGCTCCAGGATCAGGGCACCCTCCTTGTGACGCTGGATACCGAGCAGCCAGCGGCGGCCCCCCGGTGCGAGGGCGTTGAGCTCCCGGCGCAGCACGGCGGCGGCTGGGGGGTTGTGGGCGCCATCGAGCAGCAGGGGCTGGCCCCCGTAGTGGCGCTGCTCCAGACGACCAGGCCAGCGGGCAGCGGCCAGGCCGGCGCGGATGGCGGCCCCGTCGAGGGGACGGTCGGGCCGGGGCCAGGCCCGTTCGGCCAGGGCTGTGGCCATTCCCACGGCTACGGCGGCATTGGCGCGCTGGAAGGCCCCCGCCAGGCCCAGCGGCGGACCGCCCGCCGCCGCATCCGCCAAGGGTTCGACCCAGCGCAGTTCGGCCCCGATGCGACGGGACTGGGCCTCCAGCACCGCAGCGACTTCAGGCGGCTGTGGGGCACTGATCGCAACCATGCCGGCAGCCAGGGCCCCGGCCTTCTCGGCGGCGATGCTGGCCAGGTCCGGGCCCAGGTGCTCGCGATGGTCGAGGCCGATGGCACCGATCCCCAGCACCGGCCGGTGGGGATGGGCGGTGGTGGCATCAAGACGCCCCCCCAGGCCCACTTCGAGCACGGTGAGATCGAGATCGGCGGCAGCGAAGCGATCAAACGCGGCGGCGGTGAGCAGCTCAAAGGGGGTGAGCCGGTGATGGTCGCCGATCGAGCGCCAGCGGCGTAGATCCTGGCGCAGGGTGTCGGGGTCGATCCAGTGGCCGGCGAGGCTGATTCGCTCACACCAGCTCACCAGATGGGGAGAGCGGTAGGCGCCGCAACGCAGGCCAGCGGCGGTCAGGATCGCTTCCAGGAAGGTGGTGATCGAGCCCTTGCCATTGGTGCCGGCCACCTGCACCGCAGCAAAGCGCCGCTCGGGGTGGCCGCCCTCCGCCAGGGCCGCCCGCAACCGGTCCAAGCCGAGGTCCACACCGCGGCTGGCGAAGGGTTCCAGCAGGTCGCTGAGATCGACCGGAGCGGGCAGGGCCGCCGTGGCCGGCGATGGCCTGGTCACGGGGTCGCTCAGGCGAGGCGCTCCAGGGCCCGCTCCAGGCGCTTGACAGCCTTGCGCAGGTGTTTCGGACGGATCACCAGAGGGGGCACGAAGCGCACCACCCGCGCCCCCGCCGGCACCAGCAACAGTTTCTCCTCCAGGGCGACCTTGACCAGCTCAGGAGCGCTGGGGGCTCCCTCCCGCAGCACCAGTCCCTGCAGCAGTCCCCAGCCCCGGCAGCCCTCGAGCAGCTGGGGGTGGCGCTCGACCATGGAGGCGAGCAGCCCCTGCAGCAGCTCGGCCATGGCGTTCACATGGTCGAGGAGCTGCCTTCGCTCGATCTCCTGAATCACCGTCAGGCCGGCGCGACAGGCGAAGGGATTGCCGCCGAAGGTGCTGGCGTGCTCACCGGGGCGCAGGTGATCGGCGCTGGCCTTGACCGCCAGGGCACCGATCGGGATGCCACCTCCGAGGCCCTTGGCGAGGGTGAAGGCATCGGGTTCGATACCCAGCCGTTGATGGCCCCACCAGTGGCCGCTGCGGCCGACACCGACCTGCACCTCATCGAGGATCAGCAGGATCTGACGCTCATCGCAGAGCTGACGCAGACGGCGGAAGAAGGCCGGATCGCCCGGATTGACACCACCCTCCCCCTGCAGGGGCTCCAGCAACACCGCCGCCACCCGCGGCCCTTCGGCCTCGCACTCGGCCAGCAGGGCCTCGAAGGCGGCAATGTCGTTGTAGGGGAAGTAGCGGAAACCCTCGACCATCGGCTCAAAGCCGGCGTGGTAACGCGGCTGGCCGGTGGCGGTGACGGCAGCCAGGGTGCGGCCGTGGAAGCTGGCCTCGGCGGTGAGGATCAGGGGGCGCTCGATGCCCCGGACCAGATGGCCATGCTTGCGGGCCAGCTTGATGGCGGCCTCGTTGGCCTCGGCACCGGAATTGCAGAAGAAGACCCGGTCGGCACAGCTGCGGCTGGTGATCGCCCGGGCCAGGGCCTCCTGTTCGGGAATGCGATAGAGGTTGGAGACGTGCTGCAGGGTGCCGAGCTGATGGCAGAGGTTGCGGCGCAGCACCGGATCGCTGTGGCCGAGGGTGCAGACGGCGATGCCTGCCACGCCGTCGAGATAGCGCCTGCCCTCGCTGTCCCACACCCATACCCCCTTCCCCCGCACCAGGCTGAGGGGGAAACGGGCATAGGTGTCCATCACGGCTGAAGCGCTCTCCAGGGTCGGCAGAACCGGGGACTGGAGGGGTGGAGCGCTGAGCATGACGGGTTCACCGGTGTCGATGGGAGCGGTGGGACTCGAACCCACATGCCCGAAGGCGCTCGATTTTGAGTCGAGTCCGTCTACCAATTCCGGCACGCTCCCACAAAACAGACTTTAGAGGGCGGGCCTCAGGCGGGGTCGCTCAGTCTGCGGATGCGGGCACCGACGGCGGTGAGCTTGTGCTCCAGGCCGGCGTAGCCACGATCGAGGAACTCCAGGCCGCGCACCTGGGTGATGCCCTCGGCGGCCAGACCGGCGAGCACCATGGCGGCGGAGGCCCTCAGGTCGGTGCCCTGGACGGGGGCCCCGCTGAGGCGCGGCACCCCTTCAATGCAGGCCGTGTTGCCCTGGAGGCGGATCGCGGCGCCCATCCGCTGCAGCTCAGCGACGTGCTGCAGGCGGTTTTCGAAGATCGTCTCGACCACCAGACTGGTGCCGCTGGCGGTGGCCAGCAGGCTCATGAACGGGGCCTGCAGGTCGGTGGGAAAGCCCGGGAAGGGCATGGTGCGCAGGTCGAGGGCACGGACCTGGTCGGTGCTGATCTCGATGGCGCCGCCATCGTGGCGGAGGCGGCAACCGGCATCCTCCAACTTGGTGAGCACCGCCCCGAGGTGCTCAGGAATGATCGGGCCGACCCGCAGGCTGGAGCGGGTGATGGCGGCCGCCAGCAACAGGGTGCCGGCCTCGATGCGATCGGGGATCACCGCATAGTCAGCGCCATGCAGCCGCTCGACGCCGGCGATGACGATGGTGGGCGTGCCAGCCCCCGAAATCCGGGCGCCCATGGCGGTGAGCAGGCCTGCCAGATCGACGACCTCCGGCTCGAGGGCCGCGTTGTCGATCACCGTCTCGCCGTCGGCCAGGGCGGCCGCCATCATCAGGGTCTCGGTGGCTCCGACACTGGGGCAATCGAGGTGGATATGACCGCCTGTCAGCCGCCTGGCACGGCCGGACAGGCTGGCGGTGACCACACCATGCTCGATCGTGACGGTGGCACCGAGGGCCTTGAGTCCCTTGACGTGCTCGACCACTGGCCTGCTGCCGATCTGGCAGCCGCCCGGCAGGGGGACCTGAGCGGTGCCCATCCGGGCCAGGAGGGGGCCGATGCAGAAGAAGCTGGCCCGCAGGGTGTTGACCAGCTCGTAGGGAGGAGCGACCTGGGTGATGCTCTCGCCATCCAGGTCGAGGGTCTCGCCGTTGCGGGTCACCCGCACGCCGAGGGCCGCCAGGATCTCTCCCATGGCGGTGATGTCGGTGAGGGGCGGGACGTTGCGCAGCCGCAGGGTATCCCTGCTGAGCAGGCTGGCCGCCATCAGCACGAGAGCTGAATTCTTGGCACCGCTCACGCGCAGCTCGCCGGCCAGGGGCTGGCCTCCGGTGATCTCGAGGCGCACGTCGCGTCGCACGTCAGAACCGGTACCAGCGCCGTTGTTTTCGTCAGCGACGGCAGCCTGCCGGAACTCGGCCGTGAACGCGGTGGTGCTCATGGGCGCCGTGCCTGTCATGAAACGCGAGCGCATCTTGACAACTTTTCGAGAAAGCGTCTACAGGGCCGCAGGCTGAACTGTCTTGACCTGCTGTTGTGTCCGGGGTTGGCCGACCCGACCAGCGATCGGGGCCCCCTCCATGGCGTAAGCTCATGGAGCCGAGGCGAGCACCGCCGAGGCATCGCCCGCGGATGTGGCGGAATTGGTAGACGCGCTAGTTTCAGGTACTAGTGGCAGCAATGTCGTGGGAGTTCAAGTCTCCCCATCCGCATTTTTTCTTTATGATCGTTCTCAAGATCACCAACGCCTCTGAGGTTGTAGCCGCCAAGGTCGGCAAGTTCCTGGAGAGTCTCACTCCCGACGGTTTCGACCTTGCCAAGGTCGAGGACGAGGTTCTTAGTCGCCTCATCGAGAACCTCAGTGCCGAGGGGATTCATGGTGAGGTGGCGGCGGTCAAGGGCCTGGATCTCCAGGGCTCCGACCTGAAGGTCCAGAACCAGATGCATGTGCGCAGCCACCGCAGCTTCTGATGACCCGGCCAGTGGGCCGACCGTCGAGCTGATCACCAGCCGCCGCAACCCCTTGGTGGGTCGCCTTCGCCTGCTCCACGACCCCCGCCAACGGCGGCAAAGCGAAAGTCTTCTATTGGAAGGCACCCATCTGCTGCAGGAGGCCCTGGCCCTGGGCCTGATCCCCGAGCTGTTGCTGGCCACTCCGGCCTGGGTGCGGCGCCACGGCACCCTGCTCGCCGCTCTGCCGGCGGCCACCAGGGTGCGCCAGGCCGAACCGACGGTCCTGGAGGCGGCGGCCACCACCCGCAGCCCCGACGGGGTGCTGGCGGTGCTGCCGACACCATCGCCCAGGCCCCCGGCCAACGGTGCTCGCTTCCTGCTCGCCCTCGACCGCATCCAGGATCCCGGCAACCTCGGCACCCTGCTGCGCACCGCCCTGGCCGGCGGCGTGGAGGAGGTCTGGCTGGCTGAGGGGGCCGATCCCCACCAGCCCAAATGCCTTCGCGCCTCCAGCGGCGCGGCCTTGGCCCTGCCGATCGAACGGCTGGAGACCGATGTCCTGGCGGACCGGCTCGAGGGGGTGAGGCGGCGGGGCGTTCTGGTGGTCGCTGCCGTGCTGCCGGGGCCCGCCTGGCCCGATCCCCATCCCTACTGGTGCCATGACTGGCGCCAGCCGACCCTGCTGCTGCTCGGCAACGAGGGGGCCGGCATCGATCCGGCCCTGGCGCCACAGATCGACAGCCTGGTCACCATTCCCCACAGCCCTGCCGTTGAATCGCTCAATGTGGCGGTGGCCGCGGCACCGCTGTTGCTGGAGCGCTGGCGCCAGTCGGCCGTTGAAGGGCTGGGTCCAGGCGTAGGCCAGGGCGGCGCCGGCGGCCACGACAGGACCGACCGGTCTGGACGCTGAGACTCCCCTGCGCCGGCCGGCCGCCGGCGGCTGGCCGGCCG
>CAIZQU010000107.1 GCA_903935205.1 uncultured cyanobacterium
ACAAGTCAATCGCCTCGATTCATCGTGGCTGCAAGAGGTGCATCTGCGCCTCTCGAATGACAGTCCGTCATTCCACCCTGTTCACCCTCTGATCAGGGCATTCGGGCCTCGGGTTTTACACCACTCAAAGGGACGCGGCCGGTGGCAGGGGCAAGTAGCAGACCTCCATCGCAGGCTGCCGTGGCCATGGCCCTGGCGGTGGAAGCGATGCGACCCATCAGCCCCTGGCCTCCGGAGGCTTGATCGGTGCCCGCAGCAGGCCGCCGATCTCGGCGATCACCCGGAAGGCACCCACGGCTGCTGAGAATTGCTCCGCGTCCATCGCCCGGCGGGCGCATTCATTCAGCGCGAAAATCTGCTCAGCCTGGTGACGTCGGCGGTCGGAGATCAGCTCCTCCACCATCCGCTCGCGGGCCAGGTTGAGGTAGCGGTTCACCGTCTTGGTGTTGGTCACCCCCCAGTTCTGGGCAGCATTGTCCCGAATCCGGATCAGCGGTTGCCGCTGGGCGATCCACAGCTGGGCCTCCGCGATCCGCCTTTCCACCTCCCCCCGACTGGGCCTGGGAGCGAAGGGTTTGTCCTTGGTGGATCGGGGAGGCTGGCTGCAGCGGGGACTTCGGGCTCGGCGGGAGCAGCCCTGCAGCGTGGACGTCTCAGCGGCAGCTGGAACACCACCACCGCAGATGGGAGCACCATCGTCATCTTCCGTACTGGCCGCCGAGCGCAGTTCGTCGATCGGATCATGATCACAACCGGCTTCGACGAAATCAGCTTCAGACATCGTTCGGGCCGAGTCTGCCGCCGAGCAATTCGGCGCCATGTGTATGTCCTAATTCTAGTGGTGGAAGTCGCTTTCAAAGTCAGCGGCGATCATCCAGACCTGCTGAGAGAAGACAACGGAACCCCGCATCATCACCACAAAGTCATTCAGAAGTGTCCGCATGAATCCAGTCACATCAAGCTGGTCCGTCTCGTTTCACTGCTCCACAGGCCTTCTTACTAAAGAGGCACCAGGGCACAAGGACACTGAATGAACTGTGCAACAAATACATGCTTCTGATCTGCGAGGGGAGTGGTACAGAGGAAGAAGTGTGTGTGTCCTTTTTCTCCTTTTCGCACGGATCGCCTGGCGCGAAGGTGGAGCTAGTGGACACAGCGCCGGTGCCCCCGGTGCGCTCCGTTGCGCCCCCGTGCACCCTGGGTCAGCAGAGGCTCATCTCCTTGGTGGCGCGATAGGACTGGGCGCGCGGTTTGCCGTTGATTCCTCTGCCGGAATCGACCAGCTCGCCATAGCCCTGAGCGACCAGCTCAGCCGCGCAGTAGCTGTAGGCCTTGGCCGTGCACTGGCGGCGCAGGAGGCGGCTTCCCTTGTCCTTCGCCTGCTTGCGGGTGATGGGCTGCTGGCTGCTCCAGCTGCAGTGATGAATGTGCTGCAGCAATCTCAGCCGTGATGCTTCAACAGCATCCTCAGATGCCTCTTCATCCTGCCCACCGGTAGCCACTGGGGCGTCGTGGAAGGCAGCGGTTTCCGCCGTCAACTGATCCACGATCGCCATGGCGCAGTCCATGGTGTCCCGGCTGATCCGGGGAAGATCCTCCCCGCCCTCCTCACAGGCATCGAGATTTCTGAGGATGTGAAGGATTCCGGCGAGCCGCAGGGCATGGGCGGATGTCTTTCCCTTCAGAGCCGAGATGATGCCTGGAGTTCCGGGGGCGAGTGCATCCTTCTGATGCTCTTCTAACCAGCGGTTGAACACGCTTCGGGCCTCCCGCGACAGCTCATAGGTCCGAGGTGGAAGGCGATGGAGCCGTTCGGCATAACGATGCAGCAAAAGGATCGCTGCCTGATGGGCATCACGCTGCTGCGGAGTCGGGTCTTCATCCGGCAGGTTCAGCGGTCGGGTGGGCACCCGGCAGAAGAGGAAACGGGCGAACTGGCCGGTGTCATCACGGCCGTTGATCATCTGTCGCAGCCGATCGGGTTGGATGCTGCCGTAGATCGAGACGTGGCAGGCGCTGTACGAGCGGCTGCCAGCGGTGATGCGGATGCTGGTGTAACCCGAGCCGTCGTAGGTCTCCAGCAGCTGGGCTTCGGCGGTGCCGCTGCCATTGCGGGTGTCCTGGGAAATGGCGTTGAGCAGGCCATGGAGTTCATCCACCACGATCAACTGCCCCAGGCCGCGGTATTCGTTGACCTGTAGCTGCTGGCTCAGTGCCGCAGGGGTGTAGTCCTGCAGCACGGGATAGATGGGAGCGGGGGGAGGCGTCCGGTCGGCCGGCTTGACGCCTCGATTCTGTTCCTGCCAATTCTCATGTTCCCGCTTGTTCATCCGCGCGGCCTCCCGCCGGATCTCCAGGATCGGCGCATCCACCATGGCGCGCTTGATGCTGGTCTTGGCGATGCCGGAGATGGCCACGATCGCCACGAAGAGATTGACCGGAACGCTGTAGCCGAGATTCGGTGTGACCTTCGTGCCGAGCTTGAGGATGCCGCTGTAGGCACTGAGGACGGGGAGCACCGCCGAGATCACATCCGTTGGCAGGGGAGCCTGCAACAGCTCCACCGCATCGGCCAGATCCTCGGGAAGCAGTCCTCGGAAACTGAACATCCGCCGGCCTTCCGCCAGCCGCTCCGACAGGGCGAGCAGATCGGCCAGCGGCGACTCACCGCCAGGCGATTCGGCCTCCGGTTCCGGCGGAGGTGAGCCGGCAGAGGCTGAATCGCCATCCGGCCATTCGCGAAAGCCATCTTCTAGACGATCGTCAGCAGCAGAGCGGCCGGCGGCCGGGTTGATCCAGCCGTTGTTCTGTGCCCTGCGGAACAGGGTGGCGATGGTGATGCCGCCGCCTGACTTGAAGCTGCGCCAACGGCGGTCCAGCTCCTTGGGGCCTGGATACTTCTCCCCGCGGGCACTCCAGGCATCCCAGAGAGCCAGACCATTGGCGGGATCGGCGCTGTGCAGCGCCATGCCGATTTCCACCCAGGCATCATGAGCCATGTCGGGATCAAGGTGATCCAGAGCGGAGCTGGCGCGGCTCAGCTCATCTCCACCGCAATCCTGGACGCATGTAGGCGAAGGCGGCCGGGCGGGCTGGTCTGGGCTGAGCAGCTCCAGCGCCAATTCCCACCAGGCGTCAGGGATCAGAGCAATGTGCTGAGGGGTTCCACGCCAGGTGTACTGGCCACCGGAGGAAAGGTGATTCCCAAGAACGATCACCTGGCCGGATGTCCAGAACACTTCCAACTGTTCGCCCTTCTCGCCGGGTGTGGCCGATTGGGTGACCAGCCTCCCCTTGCCCTTGCGCAGCAGAGGCCAGCGCTCCGGTGGTACCCGAAAGATCAGCTTGAGGTGAACAGTGCTGGTGGTGCGGTGGATCCGCCAGGTGGACGCCTCGGCCGGATCACAACCGCGAGCCACGGCAGCGGCAACCGCCGAGGCCCCATCGGGATCAAAGGCGATCAACCCACCGGCATCCGGCCCGAGCCGCATGCCGACGCAGGCCACCCGACCGTTCATCCCACTGATCTGATCCGGCGTGTACGCCTTGTGCTGCCAGCCGGCCATCTGCAGACCCGTGCCCGGTTCGATCGGGGCCTTGCGATCAGTACCGGCGCCACAGGGCAGCAGCGGCAGGCCGCTCAGCGCCGGCAGGTGTTGTCCCCATTGCGCATCAGCCATGGCCTGCGTCCGGGGGATGGGGGTGGTCCTGGAGACCAGGCAGGGCAAGGCCCTCCCCACCGACCTGCGCACGGCGCAGACGGGGGGCTTCCTGTGGAAGCATGTCTGGCTCTCCTCAACGCGTTGGCGCCGGAGTGGGCTGCTGCGGGTTCCGGGCCATCAGCCCCCGGTGATGGATGGCCTTGCGACAGGCATCCACGTTCCAGGTGATCGGCGCGGTCCGGCTGACGCCCAGGGAATAGTGCACACCGGCCTGCAGAAAGCCGCCCTGGATGTCGCGTTGTCGCTTCAGGTGAATGGCGCTGCAGCCCAGGGCATCAGCGGCGGCTGGGGTCGGCAGCCACCGTTCAATCGGTTGATACGTCATCAGCGGAATCGGATGTCAGCGAGTCCCCTGTGCTTGAGGGCGGCGTACTGAGACCAACGTGTGCGCCCATCGACCTCGACCGTCCAGTTGCGGACGAAGTCTTGGACGCTCTCGCGCAGGTAATTGGCATCGCAACCATCACGAATCGCAGAACGCCGCACCCGTACGGTGCGACCTCCGGCCTCGATCTGGTGCGCAGCAATCTGGGCGAATCGGTTCGGCTTACTTGCCATCAGCACAAGGGGGTGGTGAGCAGAACCGACTCATCGATCCACTTACTGCCATGGGGGCAGCAGCAGTACGACTGACCTCAGAGAGAGATCAGGGACGGCGGGCCTGGAGCCAGCGGGAAACCAGGGCGGCGCGTCTCGTCAGTAATCACATACTACACGCCATGGGTGGTGGCTGCAAGATGTATCAGTTCGAAATGGCGCTATCCCCAGTGTGAGCAGCCCCGACCACGCGGGAAACGGCGTCGATCAGGCCCGCGTCATCCACCCAACGGCCGTAGTGACGGTGATGGGTAGCGGGGTTGTGCCCCATCAGGGCAGCCACATCACGAATGCTGAGACTGCGCTCGTAGCACTTGTGAGCCCGCCAGGCATATCCATGGCGGAGGGAGTAGGGGGTGATCCCAGGCGCCTCCAAGAGGATGAGCTGCCAGCAGGGAAGCCGATCCAGCAACTGCCGGAACGCATCGCCCACTGGCTTGAACTCCCCGCCGCGGATCGCCGTGCGGATCGCATAGGGCAGCTTGAGCTTGCCGCTGGCATAGAGATCAAGCGCCCGCTGCCCTTCACCCTCCCGGCCGGGAATATCGAGCGGAAGCACCAGCCGGTCCCCCTTGGGCTGCTTCATGGTGCGACGGTTGCGCTTGACGTGACCGCCGACACGCAAGTGACCGTCCACTACCCGCAGCGCAGCAAGCTCTGCGGGCCTCAGGCCGAAGAGTCCGACCAGCGCCACCGCCAACCAGAACTCGTCCTTGCCGCCCTCCCTGAGGTGATCCAGCAGACCCGCCAGCTGCTGTGGCTTGACGGGAGGGGTCAACTCATCAGCCCCGGGCCCGGCGTCGGCAGTGCCGATCAGCTCCTCCAGCTGCTCCCCCTCCAGCGGCATCCAGCGAGCGGGAGCACCGGTCCGGGTCACTGCGAAACGCAGCAGGGCGGCCACATCACCGAGATGGCGTTTGCGCCCCTGCCCTCCTGGCGGACTGCGCCTGAAGTTCTGCCTGGCGTAGGCCCGCATGAGGCTGCGGCCATCCTGCGGCCGTGGCCGAGATTCCAGCGTCTTCAGCGCCAGGCCGACGCGACGGTGCAGATCCACCAGCGTGGTGGGCCTGCGGTCCTGGCGTGATTCCAGAAAGGCTGCTGCAACAGCAGGCCAGTCGACGGCATCGTCGTTCCCGGGTGTCCGAGCACCACCCTGCAGCGCGTGGGCTTCCGCCAGACCCAGCTGCTGGTTGTCCATCCGCTCTTGGAGCGAGGCCATCGCGCTGAGCACCGCAGTGCCACAGCTCGGCCCCCAGTGGATTTCGAGACTGACGCTGCTGGAGGATCCGTCCGCGAATCGGCGGGTCAACTTGACCTTTCCTGCCTGCTCACGGATCGACCATCCCTGGCCGTGCTCGAGCTTGATCTGTTCGCGCAGACGTCGGACCCAGGGGAGCGTGAGGCCTGGGTTGACACGTGGCATGGCACCCGCAGGAAAAGAGGCAGGGGGTCAGCCGCAGGCGGGCCGCAGCGCAAAACCTAGCGCAAAAAAGCGCAAAACCGATGCATCCAGAGACATCCACTTGACCGCAGCTTTCCACTAGATCGACTGCACCGCAATGGTTTTGCCAGTCGCGATCAGGGGTCTCGGAGGGTGCCATTTATTGCATGGCATGCAGGGGGTCAGCGGTTCGAGTCCGCTTGGCTCCATTTCAACAGACCCTTTGCACTGCAAAGGGTTTTTTTGTTGTGTGGGGGCGCTGGCGGGTTCGCTGGACTAACCAGTGCACCTTCCAGGGCACCTCGAAAAATTGCCGTCGCCGTGGTGCCAGGAACCAGTGACGCCGGCACGCACAAGGGGGATCCCGCACGGCAGGGAGCGAAGAATCCCGTATTTTTCGAGGTCCCTTCCATTGATTCCTGCCTTGCCCCATGTCTTCCACCTTGATGTCAATTCTTGCCAGGCCAACCGGCTCGATCCCCAGGGCAAGCAGGAGCTGGTTTGGAAGGACACGGTCCTGATCCCAGCAGATGAACCTGTCAACATCCTTAGCCGATACCTTGACGACAGGGGACCGCGAAACATTCTGATTTCCGCCGGTTGTGGTGAGGGAGACCCATTGGCCTGGCCGGAGCGACGCAGACCCATTGGCCAGGGAACGTGCGATTTTTGGAGGTTCCCTGCACGGGATCCTTTGTTCTGCATTGCCATGGCCTTGTTCTGCATTGCCATGGCCTTGATCACGAAGATCTCGGAATGATGGAGGTTGGCGAGGTCGTCTATGGCCCTAACGCCATCACGCCATCACGCCCCATCGCCATTTCTGAATCAGGGCCGCAGCAGCACCGCCTGACGACGGGGAAGATGGACGACCAGCTCCAGGCCCCACGGTTCCCCTTCGCTGAGGCCCTTCGCTGAGGCCCTGCGATTCGGCTCGGCTCTGTCGTGGCTGTGGACCTCTTCGCCGCCAGGGCCCTGCGTGCGGCTGCGGCACCGACGACTGATCGGGCGGTGAACGCCGCTTAGAATCACATCGCTTCCATTGGAGCGGAAAAGCGGGTCAACGCCTTGGGGCTCGACAGCAGACGCTGCGGAGTCGCCAAGGACCAAAAGCCCGAAATCCGTTCCGGTGCCAGCGGGGGCATGGCGGAACCGGTAGACGCAGCGGACTTAAAATCCGCAGGCCGCAAGGCTGTGGGGGTTCAAGTCCCCCTGCCCCCATTTCCCGCAGCCCATGGCCCGCCTGCAGCTCAGCACCGAATCCGGCTGCGGCCTGGCCATTGCTGGCTATCCCCGCTTCCGCTACGACGCCCGCGGTGGTGGCGGCCCGGCTGAGGAGGGTGAACCCCTGCCCCGATCCAGCCGCCAGCCCGCTGTCCAGGCTCCTCGGCAGACTTCCCACCAGGCCCCTGATCACACCACCTCCCAGGCCCCTGAGCCGGGCACCCGCCAGGCCGTGGGCCAGGCCACAGTCGGGGGGGCTGGAGAGACACGGCAGGACCGGGAACGACTGCCGGGCCTGGACCGCGATGGCGGCGATTGGCGTCCGCTCCGGTTTGCGGCCGATCAGCTCACCATTCCGACCCTGAACTGGCGCACCACCCGGCTCCTGGGCCTGCCGCTGCCGCCGGGGATCGCCATCGCCATCGTTCCCGAGCTGCTGCAGGGCCATTGGCAGCCCGATAGCGGCGCGGTGGAGCTGGCCTTTCGCGCCCGCTTCCGCTTCTCCCTGGCCGGCCTCTACCGGGCCCCGGACCTGCTGGTGGCCACCCAGCTCAGCAGCGGCGAGGTGGCCGGCCTTCGCCACCGGGCCAGCGGCAGCCCGCTCGATTGCGAAGGCCGGGGGGTGCTGGTGGGGGTGGCCCGGGTGGCGCCGAGCGGTGATCCCCTGCTGGATCGCTTCCTCGGCCTGCCCGATGAGGCCCTGGCGGTGCTGCGCTGTCGGTTCAGCCGGAGCTGAGCGGTGCCGCCATCGGCGTCGCCGGTGGCACTGCCGTTGTCGTCGCCGCCGCCAGCGGCAGTGGGGCGGCTCCATCCCCAGCAGCGCCCGCGGCGGGCAGCACCGCCAGCTGGGCCCTCACCTTCCGGCTCACCTCCTCCCGGTAGGCCAGGAAGTGCTCCTCCAGGGCCAGCATCCAGAAGAACTCCTCCAGCAGGGCCGGACGCCGCAGGGCGATCCAGCCGAGGTGATGCCAGAAGGTCCGCCGGCTGGGTCGCCGCAGTCCCTGGCGCCAGAGCAGGATCGCCAGGGCCCGCAGCCGCCTTGGCCCCTGCCCGCGCCGCCGTTGCACCGGATGGCGCGGCGGCGCCAGCCGGCGGCAGCAGGCGAAGACCCGATCCAGATAGGCCTGCGGCTCGTAGAGCTGCTGGAAGGCCCCCAGGAATTCGGCTGCGATCTCGGCCATCGGCCGCGACGGCACGAAGTTGAGCAGGTGGGTCTGCACCCCATCAGCGAAGCGCCGATCCCCCTCCAGCAGCCGACCCTCCCGGGCCAGGCGGTGCCACAGGGCCGTGTTGGGCAGGGCCTGCAGCACCCCTACCATCGCCACCGGGATGGCGGCGGCGTTGACGAAGGAGGCGATCCGCTCGCCGGCACCGGGATGCTCGCCGTCGAAGCCGAGGATGAAGCCGGCCATCACCTGCAGCCCCTGGGCTGTGATCGTGTCGACCGCCTCCAGCAGCGGCGAGCGGGTGTTCTGCAGCTTGCGGGCCCCCACCAGGCTGGCGCTGTCGGGCGTTTCGATGCCGAGGAACACCCGCCGGAACCGGCAGGCCACCATCGCCTCCAGCAGCGGCCGATCGGCCGCCAGATCGATCGACGCCTCGGTGGTGAAGCTGAATGGATAGCGATGGCGCCTTTGCCACTCGGCCAGATCGCCCAGGAGGCGGCGCACGTTGTGGCGATTGCCGATGAAGTTGTCGTCCACCAGAAAGACATCACCGCGCCAGCCCAGCGCATGCAGCGCCTCCAGTTCGGCCAGCAGCTGGGGGGTGGTCTTGGTGCGAGGCCGGCGGCCGTAGAGGACGATGATGTCGCAGAACTCGCATTGGAACGGACAGCCCCGCGAGAACTGCACCGCCATCGTGTCGTAGGCGTTGAGATCGAGCAGCTCGAAGCGCGGCAGCGGCGAGGTGGTGAGATCGGGCTTCTCGCCTCCGGCCCTGAACACACCGCTGCGCTCCCCCGCCTCCACCGCTGCCACGAAGGCGGGGATGGTGATCTCTCCCTCATCGAGGATCAGGTAATCGGCGGCGGCCAGCTCCGGCGCCTCCGGGGTGGAGCTGGCGAAGGGTCCACCCACCGCCACCGGCAGCCCCCGGGCCTTGGCCTGGGCGATCTGCTCGGCCAGATCCCGCCGCTGCACGATCATCCCGGAGAGGATCACCAGCTCCGCCCAGGCCCAGGTGTCCCCATCGACCGGGCCGATCTGGGTGTCCACCAGCTTCAGCGACCAATGGCTGGGCAGCAGGGCCGCCACCGTGAGCAGCCCGAGGGGCGGCAGCAGCGCCCGGCGGCCGACCAGGGCCAGGGCGCCATCAAAACTCCAGAAGGTGCGCGGAGCGCGGGGGTAGAGGAGCAGCACGCGCATCGGTCGGACCGTCAGGGCTGGGCAGGTCTTCGCCCTAGGGGGCGCAGGGGGCCTGCGGCGGGTCAATGCTTCGGGCCGGGGGCGAATCCGCCCCCGGGCGCTGCAGCCCCACCCCAGCTCCCTTCGCCGTCCGTCGCCGCCGCTTAACACCAGAACAGCCGGCGCGTGCCGCCATGGAGGGTCCCGACGACAAGGCGCTGGCGGTCGCGGGTCTGCTCCGGCGGCGCCGCCAACCCGGCCCGCTCGGACGATCAGCAGCTGCGCCGCTGGGCCGATCGGGACGGGATCCGCTCGGGGCTCCGGCGGGCACCCATCCGGCGGCCCCCTGCGACGGCCTCCCAGCGCGGCTGCCGGTTGACCTGCCGGCTGGCCGCCGCGACGGCCCTTCCGCGCTGGGGCCCTCCGCCGCGATCGCGGCCGTGATCCAGCGCTGGGGGGCCGACCAGGGCAACCTGATCGAGGTGCTGCACGCCATCCAGCCGATCGAGGGTCACCTCAGCCGCCGCGCCCTCCACCAGGTGGCCTGCGCCCTGGGGTTACCCCTCAGCCGGGTTTATGGGGTGGCCAGCTTCTACCACCTGTTCCGGCTCCGGCCCGCCGCCCGCCACCGGATCGCGGTCTGCTGCGGCACCGCCTGCTTCGTCAACGGCGCCCCCCGCCTGCGGGCCCGGCTGGCCGAACGCCTGGGGCTGGCCGGCCCGGAGGGTCGCTGCGGCGACTGGGAGCTGGCGGCTGGCGGCTGCCTGAGCGCCTGCGGCAGCCTGCCGGTGCTGCAGCTCGATGGCGGGGCGGCGCTGGCGGTGCCCCTGGAGCCCGAGGCGTTGCTCGTGGCGCGGCTTGAGGCCCTGGGGGTGCCGCTGGCGCTGGCCCCAGGGCAGCCGCTGGCGGCGGGCCGCTCCGGCTGCGACAGCGTTGTCCACGGCGCTGTCGGCCCCGGCGTTGCCGGCCCCGGCGCTGCAGGGGTGCGATGAGCGGGGCGGTGCGCCGGCTGCGCTGCTGCGATGGCAGCGCCTGCCGCAACGGCGGCGGCATCGCCCTGCGCCAGGCCCTGCTGGCCGCCCGGGCGGCGGCGGGCCTGGCGGAGCAGGAGCTGGTGATCCGGGCGGTGGGCTGCCTGCGGCTCTGCGGCCGCGGGCCCCTGGTGGCGGCCGATGGCCCCGGCGGCAGCAGGCTCTGGGGCGGGGTGCCGCCTGAGCTGGCCAGCGCGCTGGTGGCGGCAGCCCGTGGCCGGCGGCGGCGGGGCCAGGCCCTCGCCATCCCGGCCCCCGCCCATCCGCCCCAGGCTGGCCCGGCCCCTGGGGAGCTGCGCCTTGCGGGGGCCCGCCTCTGGGGTCCGTGCCTCTGGGAACCGGCCCCCGGCAGGTCACCGCAGCCTCCTGTCGCGCCGTTCGATCCCTCCGCCCCGGCCGCTTCCGCCGCTCCGGCCGCTTCAGCCGCCCCGGCTGATCCCTCCGCCCCGGCTGATCCCTCCGCCCCGGTCGCTTCCGCTGCTCCGGCTGATCCCTCCGCGCTGGTCGATCCCTCCGCCCCGGCCGCTTCCGTCGCCCCGGCTGATCCCTCCGCCCCGGCCGCTTCCGCTGCCCCGCTCGATCCCCTCGCCCCCCATCAGCTCGATCCCCATCACCCCTTCTTCGCCCTGCAGCGGCCGGTGGTGCTCGAGTGCTGCGGGCTGATCGATCCCGACAGCCTCGATGACGCCCTGGACCATGGGGCCTACCGGCAGCTGCAGCGCTGCCTGCACCAGCTGACGCCGGCGGCGGTGCGCGATGAGATCCGCGCCAGCGGCCTGCGGGGGCGGGGTGGCGCCGGCTACCCCACCGGCCTCAAGTGGGACACCGTGGCCCTGCAGCCGCCGGGGCCCCGCCAGGTGGTGGCCAATGGCGATGAGGGCGACCCCGGCGCCTTCATGGACCGCACCGTGATGGAAGGCGATCCGCACCGGCTGCTGGAGGGCCTGGCGATCGCCGCCTACGCCGTGGGGGCGGAGCACGGCTTTGTCTATGTGCGGGCCGAATATCCGCTGGCGATCGAACGGTTGCGGGGCGCCCTGGCGGCGATCGCGGCCCGGGGTGGTTTCGGGCCGGGCCTCTGCGGCAGCCCCTGGCCCCTGCGGATCGCGTTGCGGGTGGGGGCCGGGGCCTATGTCTGCGGTGAGGAGACGGCGCTGCTCCATTCGATCGAGGGCGGCCGCGGCACCCCCCGGCCCCGGCCTCCCTACCCCGCCCAGCGGGGCCTGGGGGGTGCGCCCACCCTGATCAACAACGTCGAGACCCTGGCGGCGGTACCGGCGATCCTGCGGCAGGGCGGCGCCTGGTATGGGGCGATCGGCGATCCGGCCTGCCCCGGCAGCCGCGGCACCAAGGTCTTCTCCCTCTCCGGCGCCGTCGTTCACACCGGCGTGGTGGAGGTGCCCCTGGGGCTGCCCCTGCGCACGGTGGTGGAGACGATGGGCGGCGGCGTGGTGGGTGGCGCGCCCCTGAAGGCGGTGCAGACCGGCGGCCCATCCGGCGGCTGCATCCCGGCGGCCCGGCTCGATACCCGGCTCGATTACGAGGCGATGGCCGGCCTCGGGGCGATCCTCGGCTCCGGCGGCATGGTGGTGCTGGGTCCGGCGACCGCCATGCCCGAGCTGGCCCGCTATTTCATGGGCTTCTGCGTGCAGGAGAGCTGCGGCCTCTGCCTGCCCTGTCGCGCCGGCACGGTGCAGCTGGCGGCGCTGCTCGATCGCCTCATCGAAGGCCGCGGCGCTGCGGGGGATCTGGAGCGGCTGGAGGAGCTGGCCGGGATGGTCAGGGCCACGAGCCTCTGCGGCCTGGGCCAGTCGGCCCCGAACCCCCTGCTGAGCACCCTGCGCCACTTCCGCGGCGAGTATCTGCAGGCCTGCGCGGGCGGTGGTGCGGGGGACCCTGCCGGGGGGCCGCCGGCATGAGCGTTCACACCCTCAGCATCGATGGCCGGCCGGTGGCGGTCGAGGCCGGGGCTTCGCTGCTGGCCGCCTGCCGCGGCGCCGGCATCGCCCTGCCCACCCTCTGCCACCTCGATGGCCTGACGCCGGTGGGCGCCTGCCGCCTCTGCCTGGTGGAGGTGGAGGGCCAGGCCAGGCCCCTGGCCGCCTGCGTCAGCGCCGCCGCCGAGGGGCAGGTGGTGCGCACCGACACCGCCCAGCTGCGCCAGTTCCGGCGGATGGCGGTGGAGCTGTTCTTTGCGGAGGGCAACCACCTCTGCGCTGTCTGCGTGGCCAATGGCGCCTGCGAGCTGCAGGACCTGGCGGTGGCGGTGGGGATGGACCACAGCCGCTTCCCCGCACGCTGGCCGCGGCGGGCGGTCGATGCCTCCCATCCGCTGTTCACCCTCGACCACAACCGCTGCATCCTCTGCAGCCGCTGCCTGCGGGCCTGTGATGAGCTGGAGGGCGCCCATGTCTGGGACATCGCCGAACGGGGCGAGCACTGCCGGCTGGTGGCGGGGCTGGATCAGCCCTGGGGTGAGGTGGCGGCCTGCACCTCCTGCGGCCAGTGCGTCGATGCCTGCCCCACCGGCGCCTTGTTCCGCCGCCAGGAGAGCGCCGGCGACCACCAGCCGCGCCGCGATCGGGCGGCTGTGCTGCAGCAGGCCCGGCAGCAGAAGCTGTGGCGCAACCAGGGGGAGGTGCCGCCATGAGCCCGACCCGCCAGCCCCCGAAACCGCGCCTGGCCACCGTCTGGCTGGCGGGCTGTTCCGGCTGCCACATGAGCTTCCTCGACCTCGACGAGTGGCTGCTGGAGCTGGCCGAACGGGTGGAGGTCGTCTATTCGCCGCTGGCCAGCGATGCCAAGACCTATCCCGAATCCGTGGATATCTGCCTGGTGGAGGGAGCGGTGGCCAATGGGGACAACCTGGCGATGGCCCGGATCCTGCGCCAGCGCACGCGGGTGGTGGTGGCCTTCGGTGACTGCGCGATCAGCGCCAATGTGTCGGGGCTGCGCAATCCCTGGGCCGATGGGGCGGGGGATTCGGCGGCGACGGTGCTGGAGCGGGCCTACGGGGAGCTGGCCGAAGCGGAGGGGCTGGCGCCGCCGGATGGGGTGGTGGTGCCGCGGTTGCTGGAGCGGGTGCTGCCGCTGCATGCGGTGATTCCGGTGGAGGTGTGGCTGCCGGGCTGTCCGCCGTCGCCGGCGCGGATCCGGCTGGTGCTGGAGGCGCTGCTGGAGGGCGAGAGGCCGCGGCTGGAGGGCCCGCAGGGGTTGCGCTTCGGATGAGGGGGGCTGTGCTGGTCCGGGCCGGGAGGCTCCTGCTGCTGCTGAACCGGCGGTGTTTCTCCAGCCGGCCAGCGCTGGCCGTGGCGCTGCCGCCATGGCCTCTTACGGCTCCCCCGGCGCCTGGGGGGGGGCGTCCGTGGGGAGCGGCCGACCGCTGCGGCCGCCGGAGCTGGCGCGGGGGGTGGCGATGAGCCGCACGATCACGATCGATCCGGTGACCCGCATCGAGGGGCATGCCCGCATCACCCTGCAGCTCGATGGCGACGGCCATCTGGTGGAGGCCCGCTTCCACGTGCTGGAGTTCCGCGGTTTCGAGACCTTCTGCCAGGGGCGCCCGTTCACGGAGATGGCGGCGATCACGGCCAGGATCTGCGGCATCTGCCCGGTGAGCCACATGCTCACGGCGGCCCGCACCGGCGACAAGCTGCTGGCGGTGGCGATCCCAGCGGCGGCCCAGAAGTTGCGGCGGCTGCTCAACCTGGCCCAGATCAGCCAGAGCCATGCCCTGTCCTTTTTCCACCTCAGCAGTCCCGATCTGCTGCTGGGCTGGTCCTGTGATCCGGCTCGCCGCAACCTGTTCGGCCTGATCGCCGCCGAGCCGGAGCTGGCCCGTGCCGGCATCCGCCTGCGACAGTTCGGCCAGCAGATCATCGAGCGGCTGGCGGGCCGCCGGATCCACGGCGCCTGGGCGGTGCCCGGTGGTGTGCGCAGCCCCCTGAGCCCGGTGGATCGCGATGCGATCCTTGCGGGCCTGCCGGAGGCGAAGGCCACGGCGCGGCTGGCCCTGGAGCGGTTCAAGGGGTTGCTCGACGGGCCGCTGCGGGCGGAGGCGCAGAGCTTCGGGCACTTCCCCAGTCTGTTTCTGGCCCTGGTGGGGCCGGGCGGCCGCTGGGAGCACCTCGATGGGGGGGCCGCTGCCGGCGACGGGCGCTCAGGCGGCGGCCTGCGGATCCGCGCAGCCGATGGCGGCCTGGTGGCCGATGGCCTGCGGGCGGAGGCCTATGCCAGCGTGCTGGCGGAGGCGGTGGAACCCTGGAGCTATCTGAAGGCGCCCTATTACCGCCCCTATGGCTATCCAGGCGGCCTGTATCGGGTGGGGCCCCTGGCGCGGCTGAATGTCTGTGAGGCGATCGGCACGCCCTGGGCCGATGCCGAACTGATCGAGCTGCGCCAGCGATGGGGGCCGGTGGTGCTCTCCTCGTTTGCGTATCACCTGGCCCGCCTGATCGAGATCGTGGCCTGCCTGGAGGCGATCGAGGCGTTGCTGCACGATCCCCAGCTCCTCGATCCCCATGTGCGCTCCAGGGCTGGCCTCAACCGGCTGGAGGCGGTGGGGGTGGGCGAGGCGCCGCGGGGCACGCTGTTTCATCACTACGAGGTGGATGAGCAGGGCCTGATCCGGCAGCTGAATCTGCTGATCGCCACCGGACAGAACAACCTGGCGATGAACCGCACGGTGTTGCAGATCGCCCGGGCCTTCATCCCCGATCCTGTGCCGGCCGGCGCCGAGATCCCGGAGGAGCTGCTCAACCGGGTAGAGGCGGGCATCCGCTGCTTTGATCCCTGCCTGTCCTGCTCCACCCATGCGGCCGGATCCATGCCATTGCGGCTGGAACTGCGCGATGCGGCGGGGGGGCTGCTGGCGGTGCGGGAGAGGGGGTGAGGGGGGGGGATGGCGGATCAAGGACCTGGACTACGTTGGAAAAGAATTCCACAACCATTCTTCCCAGCCCCCATTTTTGATGCCTGGTCTTTCGGTGATTTGAATGGCGCCCAAGCGCTGATAAACTTCCGTCATTCAATCTTCAACTTTGCTTGAATGCAAAGCAAGCTTTCCGTGACTACGGTCTTGATGGTCGCATTTTGTTTTCATTATTCGAATAAGTTTGTCTACGTCTTTAATGCTTTCAGGTTCAGTGTCGCCATGCACTGCCTTGGGCCTGCTTTTTTAAAGTAGTCCAAGGGCGTCGAATGTAGTTCTTTCGATTTTCTGGCAGGCGTCTGACAGTAAAGGGGCGCCATGGAGTTTGAATCCACATAAAAGCTTGGTTTTGGTTGACCATTTATTCTCAGAAATAACGTCTTGCAGGTGGTGACACGATCGGCCAGCCTGTCCCAATTGGGAGCGTCAACCTTGTTTGGATGCTGATAATCTTTCTTGAGTCCGATCAGGAATCTTCTCATAGAGGGTTGCAAAGCTCTGTCGTGGGAATCGAATTTCAGGATGTGATAAGCATGTCTGATTCTTCCGGCATCTCCGGTGCTTGTTTTCTGGGGTGAAAGCCTAAAACCATTAAACCCGTAAAAGTCATAGACCGGTGGAAATGGTGACATTAATCCACTGTGTATGGAATGGGAAAGCTAGCCCAGGCTGGTGACTGCCTCTCTTCATGGGGATGTTCAAGAACTACGATGGTCAACCAGGATTGCTTGGGCGATAAGGCTGTGGTTCTCCGCAGCGTTGAGGGGCTTGATGCCGATTAGGAAAGATGAAGCTTCCAATGCACCTGGTGCAAACGTCTCTGGTTGGCTTATGAAGCGGCAAATCGAGGCCGCCGCAAGACTTTCGGCTCCAGCGGCTGCGCAAGCGTCGCAATTCAATCTGATGGTCTTTCCTTTAACAGTCAATTGTCAGCAGGATGACAGGATTGCATCCAGCTTCAGACATCGCCAACCCGGTATAGATGCCACGTTGATCTCAAGCCACTAAACAGTGGTTTCAACTGTCCGGTCCTCACGACTAGGAACACAAAAGAAGCAACCACGATGAACACCACAAAAGATGCCAATGTCGCGATTGGCTCAGTCGTCATGTTTGGCGGTGATCTCACCAACGCGACCATCAAAGCCAACCTGCTCGCGGCCGGATGGCTGCCTTGCGATGGAACTGCATACAGCCAGGAAACGTACCCCGAGCTGTTTGGGGTGATTGGATACGCTCACGGCGGCAGCGGCGGCCACTTCAACGTGCCCGACCTCACAGACCGCTTCGTGCGGGGTACCAATGGCGACGCCAACATCGACCCGGACCGGGACGCCCGCACTGCGGCTGCTGCGGGCGGCGCTACAGGCAACAACGTGGGATCTGTGCAAGGCAGCGCCACCAGTCTGCCCAACACCCCCTGGACCTTGCTGCAAGATGGGAAACATCACCATGACTACCAGCACTTGTCGACCACCATGCACGAGGCCTGGAGTGGCAGCACGGATGTCATGGCTCGCTGGAACAAAACCGTCATCGTCGGTGCCGCCGGCGGTCACTTTCACACCGTGGTAGGCGGCGACGCCGCCACTGTGCCCGTCAACGTGGCCTTGTACTGGCTGATCCGGGCCAAGCCTGCTGCAGGCGCCGGCACCACGCCTGCAGCGGCCCTCAGCGCGTTTGGCGCATCCGCTGCCGGAGTTGCGCCAACGGGCTGGCTCTATTGCAATGGTGCCGCACAGGTCCTGGCCAATGCGAGCCCTGCCTTTGCGTCAGCGATCGGATCCAACTTCGGTGGCGATGGAGTCACTGTCTTCAATGTGCCTGACCTGCGTGGTCAGTTCGCACGGGGCACCAGCCATGGCACAGGCCGCGATCCTGATGCCGCCAAGCGCTTCAGCATCATGGGGGGTGGCAACACCGGCGATAACGTCGGCTCAGCCCAGAGCGATGCCACCGGTAATGGCAGCTCGCCCTTCTCCATCGCGCCAGCAGGCAAACACCAACACGCTGTCTCAGGGATACCGGCCAACGACCACCATGCCGCCTATGGCGCGTCAGGTCCGGCGGCCTACAACACCATGGAGTGGACAGACGACTGGACCAGCACCACAGATGACGGCAATAACGGCGAGCACACCCACAGCGTGACAGGTGGAGACAAGGAGACCCGGCCAGCCAACGCCTACCTGGACTGGATCGTCGCTGACGACAACATCGCCGACGCCCCTCCCGTGGGGACCATTATGGCTTACGCGGGCGATGTGACGGCAATTTCCAACCTGCTGGCCTTGCTCAACGCTGGCTGGATTCCCTGCACTGGCAGCAAACTCGGGAAGAGCGACCCCGCCAACAAGGCACTTTTCGATGTGATTGGCACGACCTTCGGCGCCGACAAACTCAACTTCTACGTGCCGGATCTCAGAGGACGCTTTGTCATGGGCGCAGGTGGCACACTGGGCGGCCCGATTGGAGAGATCCAAGCCGCATCATGGACGGGTCTGCCGCAAACACCTTTTACCACCAGCCCTGTCGGCAATCACACGCACGAGCTCTACGGCCCTCCCAGTGACACGCACACCATCGATGTGGTGGCCGGGTGGGACCTGGCCGAAAACAACGACAGTCCGACGTCTTCGACCCTGGCCGGGGAGCACACGCACACCATCTCGGGGGGCGGCGATGCCGAATCGCGACCGGTGAACGTGAACGTGGACTTCATCATCCGCCTCAAGTGAGATAAATCAGATGTGTGGCCCATGCTGGCGCCACCAAGCGGCAACGAGGGCAACAAGCTGCTCGTGGCCGCCTTTGCGTTTGCCTGGGTTTCTGTACCCGTTCCAGGGCATGACCAGGCCGTTCTGCAGAGATCGGAGCCCGCGAGCAGCATCAGCGTCAAGGAAGCTGCCAATCCCGATGGCCAGAGCTACACAGCAAGTCTGAGTCATTCCATCAAGCTTTTCTCCACGCTCCAGGTGTGGATGGAGGTAGAGATGTGGGCGAGGCGCCGCGGGGCACGCTGTTCCATCACTACGAGGTGGATGAGCAGGGCCTGATCCGGCGGATGAATCTGATCATCGCCACCGGTCAGAACAACCTGGCGATGAACCGCACCGTGCTGCAGATCGCCCGGGCCTGGATCCCCGATCCGCTGCCGGCCGGCGCCGAAATCCCGGAGGAGCTGCTCAACCGGGTGGAGGCGGGCATCCGCTGCTTTGATCCCTGCCTGTCCTGCTCCACCCATGCGGCCGGATCCATGCCATTGCGGCTGGAACTGCGCGATGCGGCGGGGGGGCTGCTGGCGGTGCGGGAGAGGGGGTGAGGGGGGCTGCGGTGCTTCATGGGCTGAACGCTCCAGATCAGAAGCGGGCAGCAGCTCAGGCAAAGGCAATATCCCCAGCCCCCGTCTTCTGCATCTGATTGTTATGCAATGCCCAGCAGGCCTCTTCACGGCTCAAAGCCGATCGGCGCCCCGGTTTCGCCATCCCAGAGGCGCAGGGTGTTGTCCCAAGAGCCGGAGACGATGCGCCGCCCGTCGGGGCTGAAGGCCACCGATCGCACCCAGTCTGTATGGCCTTGAAGGGGCGAGCCGATCGGCCGGCCGCTGCTGGCATCCCAGAGGCGCAGGGTGTTGTCTCTGGAGCCGG
>CAIZQU010000108.1 GCA_903935205.1 uncultured cyanobacterium
CGATCCAGATCACCTGAGCGACCGCCGCGGGATCGCTGCGGATCACCGCCCCTGATCGCCGCCACGGCGGCTGCGATCAGGGGCGGCTCCACCAGCTGAAGTCAGGGGGACCTCCCCCTGCCAGCCTCGGCGCAGGTCGACGGCGGCGAGGGCCGCCAGCCGCTGATGAAACGCCGTCGTCAGATGGGCCCAGCTATCCCACCAGAGATGAAGGCCCCCATCGACACCGGGGCCGCAGGCGGCCCCATCGGCCCCGGCCGCTCCGGCGGACCCGCCAGCACCCTCGCCGCCAGGACTGAGCGCCAGCAGCGGCCGCTCGATCTGGCCGAAGCCGAAGGCGGTCGGATCGGCCCGCACCGCCAGACACAGCCCATGGAAATCGGGCTGCACCACTTGGAGCTGCCGCCGCTCCGCCAGATCCGCCAGGGCGGCCTGCAGGGCAGCGTTCTGCTGGGCGATCAGGCCATTGAGGCCGCGGCGCTCCGCCTCCCCCAGCCCGGGCAGCTGGATCGGGCTGAACCCCCACGGCAGCTCATTGGGCACCAGAAAGCGCCGCAGGCCGGCCTCCGCCAGCCGCTCCACCGCGGCGAGCAGGTGGCGGTTGACGGCCGCCGCGATGGCGGTGGAAGGGGGGGCATCGAGGTAATCGTTGGCTCCGGCCCGCAACACCGCCAAGGATCCCGGCGGCCCGAGATCGCCAACCGTCAGGAATTGCTCCACCTGGCTCAGCAGGTTGGGCATGCCCTTCGCTGTCAGGCCCGCAGCGGAGCGGGCACCGCCATGGGCGAAGTTGCAGCCGCCGGCGAGGGAATGGTGCGGCGGTGGCAGGTCCAGGGCCGCGGCCAGATGCTCCACCCAGACGGGGCCATCGCAGCGGCGCCCCCGCCAGTGGGGCGGGCAGGGGAAGGCGGCGTCACCACGCAGGGCATAGGCGTTACCCGTGTCGGCGAGGCTGTCGCCGAAGACCAGCAGGCCGCCGATCGGGGATAGGTCCCCTGCAGCAGTGACGTGAGCGACGGGTTCCTGGTGAGCCGTGGCCGTGGGTTGGGCCAAGGGTGGCCGGGCGGGTCGACCAGGCTAGGAAGCTCCGTCCTGCTGGCTGTGTGAAGGCGGCGCCCGCCAGCTGTTGGCCCTGGCTGGGGCCTTGGCTGCCAGCCTGGGGCATCGCCAACCCGCGGTCGATGCCCAACGCTTCCGGCCTCGCATTCCTTCCCCCCCGCCTCGATCAGCGGGTGCTGGCCATCGCCCGTCGGTTGCTGCCGCTGTGGCTGCGCAGCCATGGTCTGCGACGCCTGGAGGTGGAGGGCCTCGCCCGCCTGCAGGAAGCCATGGACGACTTCCAGGGCGGTCGCTGCCGCCTGCTGCTCGCCTTCCGCCACCCCAGCCTCGACGACCCGGCCGTGATGGCCCACCTGCTCTGGTCCGACCTGGCCCGGGCCGGCCGCCCCCTGGGGAGCCGCAACGGCAGCGGTGCGGTCAGGCCCGGCGCCCGATCCGCGCCAGCCGCCGGCAACAGCCGTCGCTTCCGCCCCCATCCCCACGCCCAGTTCCTCTACGACCGCGGCATCCCCCTCTGGGCCGGCGCCCGGATCGGCTGGCTGCTCGCCCACCTGGGGGGCTGCTCGATCCAGCGGGGCGGCCTCGACCTGCCGGCCCTGCGCACCGCCCGGGCCCTGCTGCTCGATGGTCCCCATCCTTTCGCGGTGGCACCGGAGGGGGCCACCAACGGTCACAACGAAGTCGTCAGCCCCCTGGAGCCCGGAGTGGCCCAGCTCGCCCTCTGGACCGCCGAGGACCTGGACAGGGCGGGCCGCCCTGAGGCCACCCTGATCCTGCCGGTGGGATTGCAATACAGCTATCTCGGCCCGGTCTGGCCCGCCATCGAGGCCCTGCTCGGCCAGCTGGAGGCGGAGGCGGGCCTGCCCCCGGCCGCCGACCGCTCCCTCCAGCCGGAGCGGCTCTACGGCCGCCTGCTGCAGCTGGCCGAGCGGATCCTGGAACGGATGGAGCGCTTCTACCGGGGGCTCCATCCCCAGCCCTTGGCGCCCGCCGCGGCCGGCACCATCGCCGCCGGCTCGGGCCGCGGCCCGGACCATGACGCCAGCGACCTGACGGAACGTCTGGAGCATCTGCTGGAGATGGCCCTGGGCATGGCGGAACGGGATCTGGCGGTGGAGCCCCATGGCAACCGGGGCGAACGCTGCCGCCGGCTGGAACAGGCGGGCTGGGAGCGGCTGTACCCCAGCCCGGGCGGTCCGTTCGGGCCATCGGCCGCTGGCGGCCCCAGCCCCCTGGAGCGGAGCCTGGCGGAGCGGCTGGCCCTGGAGACCGAGCGCAGCCTCTGGCACATGCGCCTGGCCGAATCGTTCGTGGCGGTGAGCGGCCGCTACGTGCGGGACCAGCCCAGCCAGGAGCGCTTTGCCGACACGCTGCTGATCCTCTGGGACACCCTCTGCCGCATCCGCGGCAGGCCGATCGGGCCCCGGCCGCACCTGGGGCCGCGCCGCGCCCTGATCCGCATCGGTGCCCCCCTGGCGGTGGCGGACCGGCTGGCGGCCTACCGGGCGGACCGCCGTGCGGCGGTGGCCGACCTCACCGCCGCCCTGCAACAGCGGCTGGAGGGACTGATCGTGCCGTCGGCTGAGGCCGGCCCGGCGAGTGGAGAGCGAGACCGGCCCTGAGCCGCAACGGGACCATCTCCGCTGCCGGGAGCCGCCACCACCGTCGCCCCTCAGCCCGCCGCCAACCGGGCCAGATAGGCCTCGCGGCTGCCGGCATTGATCCAGCCGGTGGCGATCGTCTTGGTGTGGCTCTGGCTGATCCGGCCGCGGTGAATGTGGGAGAGGCCGGCCGGAAAGATCGCCAGCTTGCCCCGCTCCGCCGGCTCGTGGTGGCCCTGCCAGTGGAACTCGGTGCCGCCCTCGGGCACGTCGTTGCAATAGAGGATCCAGGCCAGCACCCGGCGGATCGGTTCGGTGGCCTCATCGCTGGTGGTCCAGTCGCAGTGCCAGCGGTGGAAGCCCTCAGCGGGGGCATAGCGCTGCAGATTGAAGATCGGGTTCACGAACAGCTGCTGCTCGGGACAGCAGTCGCGCAGCAGGGGGCGCTCCTGCAGGTAGCGCTCCAGGCCGGCGCCCACCCCCCGCAGGATCACCTCCGCCAGCGCGAACGCCTCCGGATCGCTGCGATCGATCGCCACCAGGCTGATGTCGGTGGAGACCTTGGCCGGATCCCCCGCGCCGCCCGGCCCGAAGGCGACCCCGGGGCGGTGCAGGTCGGCGCGGCGCTCGAAAAAGGCCAGCACCCCGTCGGCCAGGGCGGCATAACCGGCATTGCGGTAGGTCCCGATCAGCTCCATGGCAGGGGTGTGCAGGGGGAAAGGGCTGGGGGTGGTGAGGGAGCGGAGGCTGGAGGTGCCGCGGCAGGGATGGCGGTCGGCGGCGGTGCCGGAGGCTGCCCGCCTCCAGAATCGATCAGCGCAGTGCCCGGCATGGTGCCGCCATCGCCGGCCGCGCGGAACAGGCCCGCCCCGGCCGTGGCGGCAAGGCGGCTCAGGGGGCCGCCGGCCCACCCGCCCACCGGCCCAGGTGCACTGGTGCACTGGCCAACGCGGCCTCGGCACTGGCCAACGCGGCCTCGGCGCTGGCCAACGATGGCCGCCCTGGAGATGATGGGCGCGCTGCGACGGTTGTCGGTGCCGCGCCCCTGCCATCAGCCCCTGGTATCCCGCCATCGGCTCTGCTCCGGGCCGAGGCGGCGGGGGGCGAGCCGCTGGCGGCTGGCGGCTGGGGTGGTGGCGGCCCTGGCGGGCGGCCTGGCCCTGGCGGGTTGCTCCCCCCAGGACCAGATGCCCCTGGTGCTCGCCATCGGGGTCGGGGTCGACCACGACCAAACGATCAACGTCGACCTGGAGCAGGAATTCCGGGATCGGCTGCGGATGCTGGAGCGGAGCTTCCGCAAACTCCATCCCAACGTGCATTTCCGCTTCAGCCTCTACCCGGAGCAGGAGCTGATCGCGGTGATGCAACGGCGGCAGCGCTCCGGACTGGAACCCGATCTGCTGTTCATCAACAGTCAGTCCGCCCAGGAGCTGCATCGGGCCGGCGTCACGGTGCCCTTCCCGACCACGGCGGAACAGTTGGGCCGCTTCGATGCGTCGGTGGTGCGCATGACGCGGCTGCCGGGGGGTGGGCTGAGCGGCCTGCCCGAATTGCAGCAGCTGCAGGTCAGCTGCTTCGACCGACGCCAGATGGCCGAGGCCCCGACCACGGTGGATGACCTGCTGAAGGCGAGCGCCAGGGGCGTGCCGGTGGGCCTGGCGATGGGCGACGGCAACCTGTTCTGGACGATGGGCAGCCTGGGGGCCCTGCCGGCCGTGGAACGGCTGCTGCGGGGCGAAGCGGCGGGACCTGCGGAGCACCAGGCGATCGGCCGCTGGCTCGACTGGCTGGCCGACGCCAGCCTCCAGCAGCGGGTGGCCTTCTACGGCCGCCAGGATCTGGCGGAGAACCAGCTGCTGGCGGGGCAGCTGGCCTGGATTCCCTGCCGCAGCACCGCCCTGCCGCGGCTGCGACGGTTGATGGGCAACCGTCTGGGGGTTGCGGCCCTGCCCGACGGCACCGGATCGAAGGCCAGCCCGATCAACCAGATCCGGGTTCTGGCCCTGGGCCGAACCTCCTCCCAGCGGGCCCGCCAGGCCGCCCTCGCCTTCAGCGCCTTCACCCTCAACCCGATGATCCAGCGGGCGATCACCCTCGGCTCCTACACCGTGCTGCCGGTCAACCGCCATGTGTCCATCCCGGTGAGCAGCTCCAGGACCCTGGCCGCCCTGGTCAGGGCCCGGGACCAGGGCCAGCAGAGCGAGACGCTGGTGCCGCTGCTGCGTCCGGGGGAACCGCGACTGGCCAGGGCGGAGGCCCTGGTGGTCGAGGTGGTGTTCGGCGAGGTCAAACCTGAGGAGGCCACCCCCCGGATGATCCGGATCCTGCGCAGACCCCAATGAACGACCTGCTGCAGATCATGCTCGGCTGGTTGGGCTACCTGGAGCGGCCGCCGGTGTTGCTCCAGCTGGGGCTCATCGGCGCGGCGGCCCTGGCCTCCAGCCTGCTGACCGAGCGCTGGGCCGCGCGGCCAGAGAAGCTGGGTCACGCGGTGGGACTGGGGCTGCTGGCGCTGGGTTGCCTGCTGCTCGGGCTACTGGGGGTGCCCTTCGGCCTGGCCTCGCTGCTGGGCCTGCTCGCCCTCGGCTGGTTGGGCCTCGATCTGCTGCTGGGGCAGCTGGGCCGTTGGCTGCCGCAGGAGCAGCTGCGCCACTTTGATTCCCGGCTGATCAGGCCCGCCGTCCTGGTGACCGCGGCCCTGCTGCTGATCAGCGAGGTCGAGAGCCTGGCCAGCCTTTCGGTGATCGTCCTGGGGCGGTTCATGGGGGTTCTGGTGACCGTGGGCAAGCTGTTTTCGGCACTGATGGTGAGTTACCTGTTGCTGGTGGGCAGCAAACCGCCGGCGCAGCTGCTGGCCTGGCTCGCTCAGCGGATGCTGCGGATCAGTGAAAGCAGTCGCCGGGCCCTGGTCCTGATGCTCCGCTACGGGGTGGTGGGCCTGGGGCTGGTGTTGGTGGCCGACCACCTGGGTCTGAACACCAACGCCCTGATCGCCGTGGCCGGCGGCCTGTCGGTGGGCCTGGGCTTCGGCATCAAGGAGGTGTTCTCCAACTTCGTCAGCGGTCTGTGGCTGCTGTTCGAGGGTTCGGTGCGGCCCGGGGAGGTGCTGATGATCGACGGCGATGCCTGTGAAGTGCGCCATCTGGGCCTGAGGGCCACCGTGCTCTGGCGCGATCGTGACAATGCGGAGCTGCTGATCCCGAACCAGTCGTTCTTCACCCAGCAGGCCACCTCTTACACCAGCACCGACCGCTTGCGGCGCAGCGAGGTGCTGGTGGATGCCCCCTGCGACCGGAATCCGGCCCAGGTGATCGCCCTGCTGGAGTCCACGGCCCTGGAGGTCGATGGGGTGCTGCAGCAGCCGGCACCCAAGGCCCTGATGCTCAGCCACGGCGACAGAGCCCATCACTACGCCCTGCGCTACTGGATCGCCCACCCGCTCGACGCCATCGGCATCGGCAGCAGGGTGAACCAGGCCATCTGGCAGGCCTTCGATCGGGGCGAGCGCTGACGGACAGGCCGACCGGGGCCGGCGGCCATCAGCGCTGCAGCGCAGCGCCCGATCCCAACGGACGAGCCAGCACCAGGCGTCAGCCGGGCCGCTGCCAGGGGATGGCCAGCAGACCCTCCAGCCGCTGCCACCGTTCGGGTGGCGCCACCAGGCCCGCCAGGCCGGTCCGCTCCAGGGCGATGGCGACCTGGGCGGGCTCGGGCAGGGGTGCCCCCGGAGCGGCAGGCAACACCAGCACCTGGTCCTCGGCCGGATCGGCCAGCAGCCTCAGGTCGGGGTCCTCCAGCTCCCGCTCAAAGAAAAGGCGGCGCAGGCGGGCGCTGAGGGCGGGGCCGAGGGCTTCGGCAAAGGCACGCAGGCCGTCCTGATCGCCCTGGCAGCCGCAGTTCAGGGCGAGCCAGATCATCAGCTTGGCCCAGCTGTCGGGGGTCCAGAGGGGCTGGAAACTGTCGCGATGGCGGCGCACCAGCTCGCCGATCGCAAAATCGAACAGCGCAGCCTGCAACTTGGAGGGTTCCATGGCGCCATCCTGCCCGGGCGTGGGCAAACTGCAGAGGCATGCAACTGGTGGAGAGGCCCGATGGCCCTGGATCTGAACGACCCGGAGCTCGAGTTCAACGACCTGGTGACGGCCTACCAGAGCTGGGTGATGGCCGTGATCAACGACGAGAAGCTGGGCGGCGAGAAACTGCTCAGCGATGAGATCGCCGATGACGCGATCAATGCGATGCGCTTCCTGCCCGATGTGGTGACCAGCGCGATCGAGACAACCCTGGCCCGCGTCTACGACGTCGATCCCGACGAACTCACGGCCCTGCTCTACCCGGAGGACTGAACGGCGCCCCTGAGCCCCCCGGCCCCGGGGCCTCAGGAGCGCCGGGCGGAGCCGGAGGTTTCCGGCTCCGCGCCATCCTCGGCCATCCAGCTCTGGTGGAAGACCTGCTCAAGGTTGCTCTGGCGTCCCCGGCCGCGGCCTGAGCGCACCCGGACCGGGATCAGATCCTGGCCGAAATAGTTGCTGGGACGATGGCCGGAGTGCTGAATCAGGGCCAGGTTCTGCAAGCGCAGCGCCGCCATCCCCAGGGCGACCACCAGGCAGATCAGGCTGCTTTGAAGCGTGGTCTGGGTCAGACCCTCAGCGCGGCTGCGCCGCAGGCCCTCGAGCCGCTCCCGCAGCCTGGCCTCACCGATCTGAAGCGCCTCGGAGAGCTTCTGTCTGATCGTCCTGACGCTTTCGGAAGGTTCGACCTGCACCGACAGGTTGGGGTACTGGCGCAGCACGGTCACCACCTCCTGGGGGGTTTTCAGCGGGCTGAGCCGCTGCTGCAGCTGCTCGCCACCGGAGCGGAAGGAGGCCAGCTGGGAATTGATCTGCCCCTGGAGAGCCCGATCGAAGACGACCGCATCGCGCACCATCAGGGGAATCAGCAGCACATAGCCGACCACCAGAGGGAGCAGCAATCGCTGCATCAGGGTGAGCGGCAGATCCTCCGACCGGCGGCGCAAACGATTCCCCTGCACATAGATCAGGGCCAGGGAGAGCAGCAACCAGGGGGCAAAACCAGCCAGACCATGGGCCAGGCTGAGCCGGCCGGAGGCGGTGGCGAAGCCTGAGGCACTGAAGCCGGCCCGCAGCAGAAGGTTGATCACGCCGATCAGCAACAGGCCGTAGCCGGCGATCCGCAGCTGAAACAGGGAGAGGGCGCGCATCAAAACACTCCAGGGGCAGGTGCGGAAATGTATGGGCCCCATGCCGCATCGGCCCTGGCCTGCAGCGGCACCGCCCTGGCCTGCCGCGGGGCCGACGCAGGCCCCCGGCGGATCGCCGCGGCCGGCGATGGCGGCGGCTGCGCCGCCAGAGGTAGAGTCAGCAGATCCGGCTGAAGCCGGCTGGCCGCGTGCCCGCCTTGCCGGACCCAGCACCGATCCGCCCCCGTGCTTCCGGGGCGGCCCTCCAGGTTTCACGCCTGTCCCGTGCAAACGCTCTCCCCCGGCTTCAGGCCGAAGGGAGGTGGACAGGCGCCCGGTGCACGATTCATATCCCGTTTTTCACGATGTCAACCCCATTCCGCCGCGCCGGGTCCCACCCGCGCCCGGCCCCAACGCTCCATGGCGACGCCACGGGCGCCGATCGCTCCGGCGCCGTCGGCCCCTGCTGCCCATACCCGCGAATCGGTGCCGGTACGCCCACCTGGGAGGAGCTGCTCGGCCAGCGTTGAGCCGAGCCGGACGGCAGCAGCCTGCGCCCGGTCTGGTCTTTCGCACGCCACGGAACCGGGTCAGGGGGGATCGGCCACAGGATCGAGGTCCAACCACCCCGGCGCCGGCCGTGTCCCCCAAGCCCTCACCAGCGGCTCCGACCGCAAGCTTCCTGCCGGCGCCACGGCCCCAGGGCGCCAGCCGCTACCGCCCCCCCGAGCTGCTGCGGGATCTCCGCCTGCTCGATGCCCTCGCCCTCACCGGCAGCAGCGAACAGGCCGGCCGCTGGCTGGCGATCTCCCAGCCCACGGTCAGCCGTCGCTATCGACGGCTGGCGGAGGATTTCGGACTCGGCACCCGGCTGCGCCTGGCCCGCTGCGGTTCGCTGCAGTCGTCCCTGAGCCTGGACCAGCTGCGCCTCGGGGCCCGCTGGCATCGTTTCGAGGCCGGTGTGGCCCTGCTCGGCACCGATCCCCTGCACCAGGGCCTGCTGGACGGACTCCCTGGACTCCTGCCCCTGCCCCACCGCTTCCGCTGCTGCCGGGACTGGCAGGCCCTGGTCCAGACCGGGGTGATCGATGGCGCCCTGGTCAGCTCGCTCGAACTGGAACTGGAACTGGAAACGGACGTGGGAATGGAAGTGGCAATGGAAATGGGGCAGGCGCATGGACACGCGCTGAACCCAGGGCCGCAGCACCCGGGCGGTGCTGCAGGAGCGACGGTCCAGGCCCAGGCGACAGGGCCCGGCCTCGGCTGGCCGCCCGCGGCCGATCCGGTGGTGCGGTTGCCCCTCGGCCCCTTGCCCCTGCGGCTGGCCAGCGTCGCGGGGACCGACGCGGCGGAGGGTCAGGGCGGCGATGGCTGCGGCAGCGAGGCCGCCAACACCCCGCGTCTGCTGGTGCCCCCAGCCCCCCTGGCCCCGGGGCTGCGCACCCTGCTCGCGGGCCAGGGGGCGATGGTGGCCTGCACGGCGGCGGCGGTGCACAACCTCTACGCCTGGCGGCGGCAGATGGTGGTGCAGAACCTGGCGGCAGCGATTCCCGCACCGCTGCTGGGCCACGGCAGTGGCCCCCTGGCGGACCTGATGCCCCTGGAGCGCACCAGCCGGACCAGCAGCCTGCAGGAGCAGCTCTGGCTTCTCCTCCCCCAGGAATGGCCTGCGATCCCGGTCCTGCAGCAGGCGGTACAGACCCTGCGGCAGCTGGCGGTGGCCGCCGCGGCCCCAGCCTGAAGCGCAAGCAGGCCGACCCCATCGGCTCAGGACTGGAGCGGGTCACCGCCAACCCCGTGGGGGCCCCGCTGGCGCCATCGCGACGTTCGGGCCGGCAGCCCGCTCAAGCGGAAAAACCATCCCCAGCGGCGATCCCATCGGTCGGATCCGCGGCGGCGGCGGGGCTGAGGCAGGCGGCCTCGATCCGATCCGCCAGCTCCAGACAGCGGTCCATCTCCTCCCAGAGCAGGGATCGGCGGTGGTCTGCCACCGCAAACGAGCGATGGTGCAGATCACGACCCACGTAGCGCAGGGCATCGCGGATGCGCAGCCAATCGTCGGGTCGGAAGGGGGGCAGCGAGGCAGCCATGGCGGTGGATCGAGGGTTGGGAGGTCGGCTGGGGGTGGCTGGGTCCAGGGGGCAGGGGCGAAGGGTTCCGCCATCCGGGCGTCCGGGCCACGGAGGCCAGGAGCCCGCGGCGGCGGGGCCATGGCTCAGCCCGGAACCGTGCAGCGGCTGCGCAGGGCGGCCCGCAACCGCGGCACCGCATCGGCCTGTCCCTGCAGGGCAAAGGCCTCCTGTTCCAGCAGCCGGTTGCCGTGGTGGTAGCGCTGGCTGAGGATGCCGCCGATCTCCTGGCGCACCACCGGCTCGAGCGGCAGCTTCCAGCCGATCGGCGTCAGGGTGCCGCGCGGACAGCTCTGTACCGCATGCACGGCCTCATGCAGAAAGGTGGTGCGGCCGATACCCAGATCGAAGGCGATCGGCGCCAGCCAGAGGGTGCGGCTGGCCGGTACGTACTGCCCGTAGGCGCCAGGGGCAGGCGGCGGCCCCAGCCGCAGCCGGAAGCCATGGCGCTGCAGATCGGACGCCAGGGGGTGCAGGTCCGGCGGCAGCAGGGCCAGCAGACCTGCATCGGCAGGCGTCGCCCCACCGGCCCGGGCCGCCGGCTGGGGCCGGGCCGCCGGCTGGGGCCAGGCCGCAGCCGCCAGGGCCAACGCGCCTGGCGGCACCGCGGCGGCCGGCGGCCGGTAGGGCACGGCTGGCGGCACGGCCGCCAACGGCAACGGAGGGGGCGGGGGCGGCGCCGCAGGGGGCCAGGGCACGGTGGCAAGGGGGAGGGCGCGGCCCCAGCCTGCCCCCGCAGCCGACCCACACCTCAGACGCCGGTGAGATTGATGCGGTAGAGCACCTCCTCAAGGGCCTCGGCGGCCCGCACCCCAGCCCAGCGGGGTGGGTTGGCGGGGCTGCAGCAGGAGGGGACCGGCGCCAGGACCGTGCTGGGACGGGCATGGCAGAACTGCACGACGCTGTGTCGCTCACCGCTCTGCCCCGGCGGGGCCACCACCCGGTGCCAACCCGCCGGGATGGTTCCATTGCTGAGTCGCTCCAGCATCAGGCCGGTGTTGAGGATCACCCGGCCCTCGGGCGGCGCGGCCGGCAGCCAGCCATCGTTCACCGCCACCTCCAGGCCGGCGGCGGTGGCCCGCGGCAGGGCGGTGATCAGGTTGATGTCGGCGTGGGGGGCGGCCCAGAGGTGGCCGGCGGCAGGGGCGGCGGCCATCGGCGGATAGCGCAGGGCCCGGCTGAGGGTGGGGGCGTCCTGAACGATCTCCTCGAAGAAGCCCTCGGCGCAGCCCATCGCCAGGGCCACCACCCGCAGGAAGCGCCGCTGCAGATCGGCCAGGCTGGCGTGGAAGCGGCTGAGCACCGGCGCGATGCCTGGCACCAGCTCCTCGGGCAGCAGGGGCTCGGGGTAGAGCAGCGGATAGCGACGCCGCAGCGGATGCTCAGGAGGCAGTGGCGCCGACCAGTTCAACATCTCCTTCCAATCGGCCTGAACGGCGCCGGCGGCGGTCTCGACGAGCAGGCCGGTGTAGCCGCTCTGGCCCTGGCTGCCGGGGGCGGTGCAGCGGGCCTTGCTGGCGGGATCCAGGGCGAAGAAGCGCTGCAGCAGGCCGTAGGCGGTGTCGAGCAGATCGGACGGGAGGTCGCTGCTGGTGTACACGAAACCGGTGGCCAGGCTGCGCCGCACCCCATCGACCACCGCCGCCCGTGAGCGCTCGCCACCCCGCTCGAAGGCCAGCAGGTCGACATCGAGGATGGCCGGTTCGCCCATGGAGCCCGCAGCGGCAAGGGCCCCGATCCTGGCCGGGCCGCCGCCGCTGGACCGATCCGCTGGCGCCAGTCGGTCGGGGATGGCCCCGATGCCGGATGGTGCGGCAGAGCATCCTGAACCGCGAGAAGCCGGAGGGGTAACGGATCAGTGACAGGCGGAAACGCCCGTGGCCATGGGCAGCGGGCCTGGGCGGGACCATCAGACCTCGGGAACAAGCAAGAGTGGCCCCCAAGGCGATTGGAGGGGGCCACAATCCCTGCGTCCAACCCTGCATCCAGAATCCACTCCCACGGCGATCAGCAGGGGGGCCTCATGGCTGTGGGTTCAGCGCCATGGGGTGATTGTCCCTGTCGACCAGCGCAGCGACCAGGCCCTATAGCCATGACCAGGGCCGTTGCCGTGACGGGGATGGCAGGGTCCTGAGCATGGAGATCACTCCCCAAACGGAGACCGGCCGTTCGCGCCTGGACGGGCCGTGCGGCCCAGAGGCAGGCCGCGGCTGCGGACTGGTGATCCTCAGGACTGCGGCCCCTGGATGAATGGGGCCAAGGAGGGTTTCACCGGAATCCGGTCGGCCACTGGAGACGACGGATGTTCAGGATTGGCGCTGGATGCCCAGGGCCTGGGCTCCGTAGTGGCGTGTCATGTCGGTCTGCATTGACCAGGCGTTGAGCAGGGTCTTGGCCAGCCGGCGCAGCTCGGCGATGTCATCGCAGCTGTCGATCGCCCGCGACTGGGACTCCAGCAGGAACTGGCGAGTGAGGGCAAGGTCGCCCATGGCGAAGGTGTCGACTTTGTGAAACGTTACAAAGTCCAGCCGGCGGCCGTGGAGGCGGCAAGCCGTACCAGTGGCGGCTGACACGAGTCACAGGGCACAGGGCGCCGGGAATCGCCACCAGGCCGCCGGTGGGGTCGGGGAAGCGGCCGGCGCCATCGCCAAGCGGTGCGCTGATCGATCGGGCTGGATGGCGCTCGCCCAGGCCTGAGGGTGCGATCAGCCACGGCTGAGGCGCTCATCCTCGCCCTGAACGCCCTGAGAATCCCGATGACGAGCATCAGGATGGCGAGGATCAGGATGGCGAGGATCAAGGCAGTGGCGATCAAAATAGCGTTGACGATCCAGCGCCATGGGGGCGTGAATGTCGGCGATGATCTCGCCGGTTGAACAGTTGACGCAGCGGCCGATGCGTGGGCATATAAATGCCGGATCCCTCGCCGCAGATGGCAATCGGCGGTGATCATCTGGCGGTCGACATGCCGGATGGTCAGCCGCCTATCCGTGCAGGTTCCATGGGCATCCGTATCCTCGATTTGATCGTCTGGCCATGGCGCATAAACCTCAACCGCCTCCTGCCCGTTGAAACCCTGAGGCGGCAATGGCAATGGCGGCGGCTGAAAAGCCAGCGGTGGGGGCGGCACATATTCACGCCCATGGCTGGTCAAGTCCTGCCTATGGCTGGAGGATTCAGCCGTGGCGATGGCAGGTATGGCGATGGCAGGCCAGCCTCCCCTGGCGGAGTGCTGGCTGCAGGACAGGAAGTTGAGCTGCTTGCTGGAGGTGGTGGCCCAGAAGTCGTCGCGTTCATAGCTAATGGCTTCGCTGCCTAAGTCACCCTCTTCGCCAATCACCGTGATTGATGACTTGCGCCCAAAAGGTGGATTGGTGACGACGATATTGTAGCGCTTCGTTCCCAGGTCCCACAGAGCGTCATCCGTACGCACGGGCAGCAGATCGTCAAGCCGCTCGTCCACCTGATCAGAAGGCACACCTTCGGCCAACAGTTGGCGCCGAACTTCGTCGATCTGCACTGCCGTGGGGTCCACGTTATGGAACAACAGATTCATGGCACAGAGCCGGATCACCGAATGCACGATGTCGGTGCCATGCAGAGCCTGGTGGTGGAGGTGATCGTGTTGCTCGCGGATCATCTCGCGGAGATGCTCCACGATGTAGAGAAACATGGCGATCAGGAAGCCGCCGGTGCCGCAGGCGGGCTCGATCATCGTTTCCCCTCGCTGGGGAGCCAGACACTCGATGATCCCGTCGATCAAAGGTCTGGGTGTGAAGTATTGGCCGGCGCCGCCCTTGGTATCGCGGGCATTGCGTTCCAGCAGGCCTTCGTAGGCATCGCCCTTGATGTCGGAGCCGAGGATGATCCAGCACTCCTTATCGGTACCCGTTCAGGGATCGGGACGCTCCGTGTCGCGCATGCCAACTTGATCGCTGATCAGCAAGCGATCAAAGATGCAGCCACCGATTCTTGCCGGACTCAGGGATGCGGCAGCAGGGATGGCATCACCCCACCGCGATGA
>CAIZQU010000109.1 GCA_903935205.1 uncultured cyanobacterium
CCTGCTCTAGGCGCAGCCTTCTCCGCAGGAGTAGCCCGTGATGGAGACGGCATGAACAGCCTGTTGCCCAGAGGTGTGGCCAAAAGAGAACAACCAATGCCTTGCAGACAGGCCAACGATGCTGAAATCGGGCTGTTTGCAGACTTGATTGGCGTCGATTCGGCTTTTTGAGCCAGAAATCAGCTCATGGCTGTGGAAAACTAGCCCGTGGGCTGGTTTTTCTGCAAACTCTTAAGGCTAATGCCTGCCGAGAGGCCAGCTGCGCAGGCAGCCAGGAGGCACACCCATGCTGGTGCATGGCCAGATACCTACATGTATTGATCAGGTGGATTCCATGGCCAGAGGAGTGACATCGGGCTCCATGCTACCGAAAGGTCGGCCAAAGGCAAGCTTCGGGTATACCTTACTAGCCATTGAAAGAGGAACCTCCAGAAAAGACGGACCCGGCGAAGCCAGCAGCCAGTCCAAGGACTCCTCCACCGAGAGTGCGGCTGTGAGTCGAATACTGGGGATAGCGTAAGCCGCACAAATGGAGACAAAGTCGGGTGTGCTGTATCCCTTGACAGTAGACTGAACCCTGCCCTCAAAATATGATTCCTGGAACTGACGTACCATGCCATGGCAATCGTTGTTAAACACAATAATCTTGATGTTCAGGTTGTTTCGCCTCATCGTTTCAAGCTCCTGTATGTTTAATTGAAAACTGCCATCGCCGCTCATCAGCACCGTCACGGCTTCGGGATTGCTCAGCGCAGCACCGATGGAGGCAGGGAGTCCAAAACCCATCGCACCCATACCGCCTGAAGTTAAAAAGCGGGCCTGGCCATCAAAGCTGAGGCTTTGAGCGGCCCACATCTGATGCTGGCCTACATCGGTTACATAACAGCATGGACCGGTCACTTTGCGAGAGAGGCTGACCAAAAAGTTGGTGGGATGAATCTCATCAGGTCGAGCCGTGTACTCGGCTGCCAGAGGATACTGACCACGCAAAGAATTAATTCTTTGGATCCAGGCGGAATCTTTCGGAGACAGGAGCTTGGGACGTTCGCTGACAAACTTTGCAGCCTCTTGAATGGAGCAAGATATGGTATGCTGAGGTTGGACACGTACGCCCATCTCTGCCGAATCTATATCAATCTGCCATATCTCCTTGCCCGCGCAAAAGCTTGCCAGATCACTACCCGTCTGTCTGATATCGAGTCGGCTGCCGATAACGATGAGCACATCTGCTTCAGCCAGGGCGATGTTGGCCCAACGATTGCCATAGGAGCCGATGAAGCCAACCCGCAGAGGATGGTCGTGAGCCAGGAGATCAACGGCCATCAATGAGAAGACAATCGGCACGGCCAATTTCTCGGCGATCCATCTTGCCGCTGATCGGTTGGCCACCGTCGCGCAACCGCCACCCATCAAAAGGAGCGGACGTTCGGCGTGGTCAACGGCGTATTGCAGTGCCGAGAAGCGTTGCGATAGATGGTGTTGAGATGAAGGTTGTAGGCTGACAGGACTGGCAGTCACATGTTGGCTCAGGAACTGCTGTGCAAGATCTTCATCAATATCGTCGGCTTGAACATTCATGGGAATATCAACCAAGCATGGGCCTTGCCGCCCCTCTAGTGCAGTCTTAAAAGCCTCCGATAAGGCACCTGGCAGCTCAGAGGCTGTCTGAACCTGAACAGCAGACTTGCAGATCGGTAAGGCCATGGAAACGATATCGGTTTCCTGAAAACCGAGCTGCCTGATGCCTCGCTGGCCCTTGAGCTCATGAGTATTGACTTGACCAGTGATAAAGACTGCTGGTGTTGAGTCGAAGTAGCAGCTACCAATGGCTGTCAGTAGATTTGTGGCACCAGGACCGCTTGTGGCCAGTGCAACTCCAGGGATACCTGTCATTCTCGCATGGCCTTCAGCTGAAAAACCAGCTGCCTGCTCGTGGTGGCAACTCACGATTGTGATGGAGGTATCGGTACTGATCGCATCAAGGATATGGACAATCATACCTCCCACAAGCTCAAAGACGTGGCTAACTCTGCTTGCCTGGAGAAAATGAGCAATAAAAGTGGCCGCTTTCAAGGTAGGAAACTTCCTCTGTATGGTGGGTGGATGGGGAAGCAAACAGATCGCAGCATGCCGGGCACAATCAACCAAAACTATGGAGAAGCGTTGGTTGACTCCAGTGTTATTGATGTTGCATTTAAGGCAACATCCTGGCCGGGAAAGCTGCGGCGATCCCTTGATTCTGCTGATCATTCGGCTCTATGATTGATTGTGCATGTGTTGGCCGTTATCTGTCATGAACACATGGTTGCCTGGAATGGCCGTTGCCTGGTAGCACTGGTTCTTTTTCTCCCAGAGTGGCTATGCGTCGTATAATCGATGCAGGCCTTGTCCAGGTGTTGTGCGTCTGGATCTCATGCACCTTGCTGCGCTCGCCAAGCCCATGGGTCGCTGCCGTTCAGATGACCACCTCACAAACTTGAGCCTGGACCCTAACCCGATCCATTCCGCATCGCACCAGGTGATCGACCTGTTCAGCCAAAGGCACTCACCTCAGGGGTTGACACGCGACGGCCGGAGATCTGGCAGGGTTGACACGATTGGCTGGCGGGATATCCGGGGAGGAGGCGCCGACCCTGGCGAAGCGGATGTTGGTGCTGTCGCTAAATTGCCTGGCGTGGATGAAGAACATCGGGACCTTGTTGTTCGGGTCGCCATGGGATGGCGGCAGGTGAATCTGGCCTCATCGTTGGTGATGGCCACCATTCGCAGCGCCTCCGGCTGAGCGGTGGGATCTGACGGCCGACCGGACATTTTCCCTGGATCAGCTTGCGATCAGGGCCTTTCGCAGCTGACAGGGTGTCGATCCGCTGTCGTTCTTCGCATGAGAACTGCAGCGTTGACCATGGAATTGCGGTTCACTGAAGCCCCCGCAGCCCTGGTTGCCGATGTCCCGCTCCTTTCCGCCTGCCCCCCTGCCCGAGGACAGCAATCTCCCCTCGCCTGCCGCGGGCGGCGGGATGGTCCGCGCCGCTGACCCGCTGCAGCGCCGTTCCTGCTTCGGTTGGGCCGAGGCTCCGTCCCCGGCGGCTGTGATCCAGGACCTTGATCGGCGCTGGCAGGAGCGTGCTATTGCCCTGCTCCATCCCTGCGGGGATGCGATGAGCATCAGCCAGCGGCTCCAGGATCTCCGCTCACTCTCCCTGGAGCACTACACGTCGCTTGCGGAGCGGCACCTGGAGATCGCTCAGCTGCAGCTGGCTCTCCTCGCTCTGGCTGAAGCCCTCAAGCAGCCGGTTGGCCAGGGGCGGCCGGAGCTTGCTGCGGAGCTCGGCGAGCTGGTGCTGCGGCGTTATCTGGACCTGAACAGCACACCAGGGGAAGCCCAGGCCTGGTTGTCTCAGCTGCACCGCCTGCTGGAGCGGCGGGACGCAACCGACCGCTTTCTGCGCTCCTGCGGCGGCGAATCCCTGCAGGCCATCGGGGTCTCCGCCATGCCCCCGGTGAGCCGTGAGGCGGTGCGTTCGAGTCTGAGTCCTCTGGCCGCCTGTCTCGGCTGCAGCCCCAGGCAGATCGCCAGGACTGTTGCGGCCAGACGTGAAGGCAGGGAGCAACAGTTGCTGATGCAGGCATTGCAGCTCAGCCTGGAGCGGCTCGGCCGTTTCCCCTTTCACAGCGATGGCGCGATCGAGAGGCTGCTTGGCTGCGACGTCTCCACCGCCCGGAGGCTCGAGCCTGTGGCCCGGCTCAACCTGAATCGTCGCCTTGCGCTCCACGCTGATTGGTCTCTGCCTGTTCCGGAGGCGGAATGGGAGCTGCATCTGCGCGTGATCGCCAACAACGAAGAGGATGCCGGCCCCGGTTACTGGCATCGTGAACAGGCCCTCCGGGAATTCCTGCATCGCTATGCCGTGCTGCTGGGAGCCCCGGGCCTGATGCCCCTGCAGGAGCAACTTCCCTCCGCTGTTCGGGGTGCTGTCCAGCGCCATGGCCGACAGTCCGGCGTGGCGGCCAGAGTCGGGCTCAGATACCAGGGCCAGCTGACGGGCGAAAGCGGACGCACCTACTGGACTGAGCAGAGGCTGACCCAGCTTCTTGAGCAGACCGCCACCCACAGCGGCCTGGCTGCCGGCGTCATGCCGAGCCGAGTCCAGATCAGTGCATTCCTCGCCAGCGGTGTGGTGCTGGAGTATCTCGACAAGCAGCCCACCACGGTGTTCGCGGCCCTGAGCCGCCAGGGCGCCCTCCGCTGGCCGCAGGTGGCCGAGCGTTTCGGCAGGGTATGGCAGTCCTGAATGCAGAGCGGATGGATGCCCCGGATCGCCTCCTCCGTCGGATGGCGGCCTGTTCAGCAGACATGGCCTGATCGAGGGTATGAGTCGCGATTGCGATAGCCGCGACATTTCTTTCATCACGACCCACGACCCACGGTCGTCGTGATCGCCCTGTGTCAGCCTTTTGAGGCCGCATCCGCTTTCTGCAGCGCGCCAGGGCCCCTCCGGCGGCGATGAATTGAGCGGCAACCGGTTGAGCCCCTGCGACGGTTGGCAGATACCACCGATAACCTGTCTGCAGTGCGGCCGGCAGCCTGATCTTCGTTGTCTACCCATCCCCCACTCCTGAATCACTGTCCGCGTTGAGCCCTGCCATGCCCACCTCCTCTCCTTCGGCCCACAAACCACCAGCCGACATCGACAAGACCTCCGCCCGGCGTTTCCCGCTGGTGCATCAGCTGATCCACTTCGCCGATCTACGCCATTTCTATCGGGACATGCGTGAGGCGCTGATCACCGCCAACCGCCGCGCCGGCGCCCAGCAGGGTCTGGTGACGAGGGCCAGGAACAGGATCGCCCAGCTGGAAGCAGAGCTGACCGGGCTTGAACAGGAACGTGATGATCTGCTCTCCTATCGCCAGCGGGTCGAGGAGGAGGCCAATCTGATCGCTGCCGTGCTGCCAAGGATCAAGGACCGCCTGCAGCAGCTGCAGCAGATTGAGCAGGCCCTGGTGAACCTGGCCGATATCAAGGAGGCGGTGGATCACTACGAGAGAAGCCATGGTGGCCCCACCCGCCAGTCCCAGGAAGACCTGCGGCGGGCTGTGGAGAGGCTTCTCGAGCGTGTCGATGCTGTGGGGTTCTTCGAGGATGCGGTCGCGGACATCGCGGCCGAAATCGGTGACGCAGGGACCAGCGATACCGAGGCAGCAGATGAGCGCTGAACATCCGGCTTCCGACCACGTCACCCCTGGACATGGTGACCCTGGACAACGCCGCCGCCGCAGGGCCACACCGATCAGCGACGCCCTGGGTGCCGATCTCAACACCCTGGGAACCATCCTGGCCAATCACACCCGCGGCCTGGACGATTTCCTGCAGATTCAGGGGCAGCGGCTCAGCGAACGCCACCAGACTCTGCTGAAGGAATCGGCCGATCTTCTGCTGCCTGGAGGCCTGGATCTTGATGCCCTGTCGACCCGGGAGCTGCAGAGCCTCTGCCGCGAGCGGAAGCTGCGGGGGTGGTCGAAATTGCGGCGCGATGCCCTGTTGGACCTCCTGCGCCGTGAGCTGGGATCCGCGCTCGGGGACACCGTCATCCAGGAGGATCCGAGGCCCTCGCCCCGCGACCCGAGGGGAGCTCAGAATTCCGACGGAGGCGAACGCTCCGATGCCACCCGCACCGAGCGGCTGCTGCTGTTGCTGCTGAGCCACCTGGAGGTCCCCCGTGAGCGGGTGGAGGCAGCATGGTCGGGCCAACCACCCAGCTGATAACGGTTCAGAGCCACCCTGCCTGGGTGCTTCCCGCTGCAGCCGCGCCAGTGACGACTTGCTTCTAGAGATTGCGTCATGACCTTGCTGCTTCGGCCGGCTGCTTCGGCGTGTTTTTTGTCTGCTTATTCGGTCTGCTTTTTCAGCTTCCTTATTCCGCTTGCTTTTTCAGCTTGCTTATTCAGCCTGCTTTTTAGCTTGCTTATTCAGATGCTTTCTTGAGATTGTTGGCTTGGTGGACCTGTTTTGGCAGATTGGTCAGCTGAGCCATCGAGGTGAATGGTTCATCGGTTACTGGCTGGATTTCCTGTGGGGCACCATGGGGGATCAATGCACCTGGCCCGATTGGCGATGGGTCCGCAATCCGGTTCCGACGCTGATCGCAACGCTGGGGTTCGAGTTTGGGACGCCAGTGTCATGGCGACCGCGGTTGCCAGTTCTGGCTGCAACATTGGTTGTCTCTCTTGTTGACGTCGAAGCGGATCCAACCCGGTTGATCCCGATCCTTGAGGGCATATAGCCGCCAGCCGGCATGACATCGCGGGACAAGGCGTCACGCTGGCCGACTTGTTGCTTCCTGGGCTGCCATAAGGAAACTCACTACTTGATGCTCCCTCGGCTGGAATAGCAAGTGGAAGGTGTTTGTTTTCCTCAGCCGTGATCTGAATCCGGTTGGCTGGCGTGGATGCTTCTGGCCGATGGTTATGTGCCTGAGGTGATGCTCCTGTTCAGCTCTCGATCCCTGCCATCAGCAAGCGTGGTCGCCTGACCACTGATTGGCTCAGTGGAATGGCTCAAGGGAATGGCTCAGTGGATTGGCTCAAGGGAATGGCCAAGGGGAATGTCCCAGAAGTCTTGGCCTGATGATAACTCCAGCTCAGGCTCAATGGCTGGTGATTGCGCATAGGCGTCACGCGCACCCCAGGCTCCACCCTGGCCGCCCGCTTGTGCCCCCTGGGAACGCCAGAGGAGCTCTACCTCCAGTTGCGCGTTCCTGGCTGCCAGTTCCTCCTTTTCCAGCAGCAGGGATTCCTTGGTCTGGTGGGCCAGATCCAGTTGCCGCAGCGCCAGATTGAGATCGTCCTGGAACCGCAGCCGTTCGCGCCAGGCGACATCCACCTCCTGCAACACCTGCTCATGGCGCCGGATCGAGCTGGATCGGCGCTGTTCCAATTCCTGGCGGGCCCGGCTCACTTCGCTCTGCAGCTTCTGTTCGGTCAGGCGGCTTTGCTGCAGCCGCTCGCTGATCGCGGCCAGCCGTGTGCTCTGCTGCTCAAAGCTGCGTTCCCGCTCCGCCTGCAGGGTCGATTCACTCGCTACCGCGAAGGCCTGGCGGATCTGGTCCTCGATCAGCGACTCCTGCGGCAGTGGCCCGTCCGCGAGGCCGATGAGGCTCACGTACCAGGGAAAGCTGCGGCCGTCCTGCAGGGGGTAATAGCTGTAGCCGCTCTTGCTGATCGTGGCCACTGGCCTGAGCACCTCGCAAAGATCCCGCAGGCTTTTCTCGCTGCAGCGCACCACCAGCCGCAGCTTGTCGTCGCCGCGGTCGCGATCAAAATCCCAGCTGAAATCAGCGTTGATCGCCAGCTTGCGGACGGCCTCGCTGGCGCGCTCGATCGGGATCGAGAGCTGCAGGCGGAAGGCGTCGCGCTCGGTGGTGGTGGCGAGCTCGGTGATCACCGCTTCCATGCCGCTGGCCAGCTCCGCCACCTCCGCCACCAGCAAGGCCGCCAGGTAGCGGGGGATGAAGCCGATCCACTGCCCGCGCCAGCGCACCTCGATGGCATTGGCGTCGTAGGGGTTATCGCCGACATGCACCAGGTGCACGGCATCGCCGATCGCCATACCTTCCGCCATCCGCTCCCTGGCGGCATGGAGCGGGAAGGCCATGTAGGTGGTGAGGATCTCGCCGCTGCGCTTCTGCTGCAGGCGCTGGCGGGCCAGCTGACGTTCACGCGAGTTGGCCTGCTCAAGGTCAGCAAGGTGTTGGAACAGGGCACCGCGGGGAGCCATGGGCTGCCGTTAGCTCACTGGCACCCATCATCGCGGCCAGTGGATAGGGGCCATCTGACAGAGCGGCAGCGAATGCTTACCGCCATGGCCGCCCCGCCGCCATGACATGACCTGCTGATCCGCTGAATCCGCTGCCTTGTTTCAAGGCCAGTGCGAGGAAGGAAACGCTGAGCGAGCCCGCCCCTCTCCCATCCCTAGGCAGACAGCGTCTATACGGGCGACTTGGCTTAACTTGGCCCTCTGCGCCTGCCATGGCCGCCACACCCCGGCTCAGCTGGAATCTGCGGGTGACGCCCGAAGATCAGGCCCTGATCGATCGCGCTGTGAGCGCTTCCGGTCTGACCCGCACGGATTTTGTGCTGCAGGCGGCCCGCGCGGCTGCTCAGGAGCTTTTGGTGGAGCAGACCTGGAGCAGCCTCTCGCCTGATCAGTTCGAGGCCTTTTCCCGTGCGCTGGAGGCTCCACCCAGGCCCACTGATCGCCTGCGCCGCACCATGACCGCCGCCAGGCCCTGGCAGGACTGATGCGGCTGCAGCCGCCCCAGCCCCTGACGCCACAGCACAGCACGGCCAAGTTCGACGGCGGCGACGCCAGCCTGAACCTGTGGCTGCAGCAACGGGCTGACGCGAATCAACGCAGTGGGGCAACACGCACTTCGTCTTCTGCGACGCAGAGGCCTCTGTGAAGGCCTACATCGCCCTGGTATCCGGGGCCGTCTCGGTGGCTGTCAGCCCAGCTGCACCGGAGGCAGTTCCGCAAGGGCAAGCCGGTCCCCTACATCTCCCACCTGATCAGCGTCAGTGCTCTGGTGTGGGAAGACGGCGGCGACGAGGACCAAGCCATTGCCGGGTTGCTGCATGACGCCATCGAGGACGCCGGCCAGGACCACGGCTCGATCACCGAGCGCTTCGGCACAGACGTGGCCGACATCGTCGTGGCCTGCACCGACACATCAGGCCCGGTGGTGGAGGGAGCGGAGAAGGAGCCCTGGCTGCTGCGTAAGACCCGCACGATCGACTCCCTGGCGACGAAACCGCAGTCCGCCTGGCTGGTGATCGCGGCCGACAAGGCCCATAACGCCCGCGATCTGATGATCGATTCCAGGCGGGATCCCAGCAGCTGGAATCGCTTCCGGCAGGGTCCTGAAGGGATGTGCTGGTATCTGTCCCGCCTTCACGATGAACTGCGGCCGCTGCTGCCTGATAGCCGCTCGGTTGAGATGCTTGGGGCCTGCGTCTCAGGCATCCTCGGCAGCGACGTGGTGCAGTCAAAGCTCCCGCCAGGCCAGAGTGCTGAGGGATGGGTAGCGGCGTATCTGGAGAGGCGATCAGCGCTTCAGTAGTCAGATTCTCGCCGATTTTCTCCTTTCCGCTGGTTGTATCGAAGCACGATGGAACACTGTCATTTCCCCAGTCATCTCTGGGCGGACTCATGCGATCGGAATCCGTCCAGATCCATTCAGTCAATGTCCTCGGCGTCAGCCCAGTGGAAGGGATCGGCTTCAGCAACAGGGCTGAGGGTTCGGCCGCCTATAGACAAGTGATGCAGCTGGTGCAGCGTTTCGCGTGTTTGGCGGGGGTAGGCAGAGTGCTGCATGGCGATCGAGGATGGCAGCGGATGCCAATCGCTGGTCGTGCCGATGTCTAGTCCTGCCGGTCAGCCCCTGGCGCAGCTTCCGCAGGCACAGGCTGATCCGGCTACCACAGCGCTTCTTGAAGGTGGGGCATCCGCTCTGTCCGAGCTCCCCGGTCGTGGTTGCGTTGTCCACTGCCGCAGCCACCGCTGGCTTGTGGAAGACGTGGAGCCGGCCGAACACCACGAGGGGGACACGGTGGTGCGGCTGGCCTGTCTGGACGACGACGCCAACGGCCAGCGGCTGGAGGTGTTCTGGGAGCGGGAGGTGGATCGCCAGGTGCTCGGTGCTTCCACCTGGGACACGGTGGGCCAGCGAGGCTTTGACCAGCCGCAGGTGTTCGGCAGCTATCTGAACACCCTGCGCTGGAACTGTGTGACCAGCACCGATCCGGGCCTGTTCCAGTCGCCGCTGCGGGCCGGCATCGATGTGAAGCCCTACCAGCTGGAGCCGCTGCGCAAGGCCCTGCGCATGCCGCGGGTGAGCCTGTTCATCGCCGATGACGTGGGCCTGGGCAAGACGATCGAGGCGGGCCTGATCCTGCGGGAGCTGCTGCTGCGCCAGAAGGTGCAGCGGGTGGTGGTGATCGCCCCGCCCTCGGTGGTGCTGCAGTGGAAAGGGGAGATGGAGAGCCGCTTCGGGCTGGGCTTTGCGGTGATGGACCGCGCCTACATCTTGGAAATGCGGCGGCAGCGGGGCTGGGGCATCAACCCCTGGGCCACCCACAGCCGCTTCATCCTCAGCCAGGCGCTGGTGCGCGATGAGGCCTATGCCGGGCCGCTGCGCGACTGGCTGGGGGAGGAGGGCAAGCAGGCGCTGCTGATCCTCGATGAGGCCCACAACGCGGCGCCGGCCAGCGGCTCGAAGTTCGCGATCGACTCCAAGCTCACCCGCGCCATCCGGGATCTGGCGGGCCGCTTCGAGCACAAGCTGTTCCTCTCGGCCACGCCCCACAACGGCCACAGCAACAGCTTTTCGGCCCTGCTGGAGATCCTTGACCCCACCCGCTTCTGCCGCGGCGTCGCCGTGCGCAAGCAGGACCTGGAGGACGTGATGGTGCGGCGCCTCAAGGAGGACCTGCGCCAGATCGGTGTGGAGCTGCCCGAGCGGCTGGTGGTGCCGGAGGTGATTGATGGCCTCCCCACGGAGACCCCTGAGCTTCGTTTGGCCGAGTTGCTGAGCCGCTACCGCGAGCAGCGCAACCAGCGCCTCGCCGCTGCCGGCAAGCGCGAGCGAGCTGCCGAGAAGCTGGTGATCGCCAACCTGCAGAAACGGCTGCTGAGTTCCATCGCCGCTTTTGATCGCACCCTGCAGGTGCACTGCACCACTCTCAGCAAGCGCGCAGGCCAGGAGAGCCGCCACCGGCCGCTGCGGCTGGAGACCCTCGATCTGCTGGCCGATTCGATCGATGGCGACGACGAGCGGGCGGAGGGGGACGAGGAGGAGCTGCTGCAGGAGGCCGATGCCCAGCACGAGGCGGCGGTGCGTTCAGCCCTGCAGGCCACAGAGGAGGACTGGCAACTGCTGGGCCAGATGCAGGAGATAGCCCAGGCGGCCCGCTACGAGCCCGACAGCCGCGTGCAGCGCCTGGAGCGGTTGATCCGCGCCCACCTCTGCCCGCGCCTGGGCCAGGACGGCGCGGAATGGGCGGGCGAGCGGCTGCTGATCTTCACCGAGTACGCCGACACCAAGGACTGGCTGGAGCGCCGCGTGCGTGAGCTGATCGCCGGCAGCGACCAGGCCGAAGCGCGCCTGGCCACCTTCCATGGCGGCATCGGTGATGAGCGGCGTGAGGCGATCAAGCGCAGCTTCAACAGCCCGCCCGATGCCGATCCCTTGCGGATCCTGATCGCCACGGATGCAGCGCGCGAGGGCGTGAACCTTCAGAACCACTGCAAACGGCTGGTGCACTTCGATGTGCCCTGGAACCCGGGCCGGATGGAGCAGCGCAACGGCCGCATCGACCGCACCTTGCAAAGGGCGCCCCAGGTGTACTGCCACTACTTCGTGCTGCCCCAGCGCCCGGAAGACACGGTGCTCGACACGGTGGTGCGCAAGACCGACCAGATCCGCACCGAGCTGGGCTGCCTGCCACCGGTGGTGATCCGCAAGCTGAACGACCTGCTGGCCAAGGGCATCAACCCCACGGCCCTGGCCGCCACCCTGGCGGAGATCGAAGGGCTGGATCAGGAGGAGGCCTTCCGCCGCACCCGAGCGCTGCTGGAGGAGGAGCTTGAAGGCAGCCGCGAACGCAAGGAGAAGCTGGAAAGCCAGGTGGGCACGTTGGAGCGCTACCTGGAGCGCTCGCGCAAGTGGCTGAACTTCAGCAGCGGCCTGTTCCGCAGCGCCCTCAACACCAGCCTGCAGCTCACGGGCCAGGGGCGGGGACAGGGCGACGGCAACACACCGCTGGCCCTGCGCCCCCGCGATCCAGCCCAGGCGGCTGCGGATCCCGATCGCGCCATCTGGGAGTTCCCCACTGCTGAAGAGCTGCCCGGCGGCGATGCCGTCTGGGGTGATGTGCTCGATGCCCTGCGGCCGCCGCGCCAGCTGGGCCAGAAGCTGTGGCAGTGGCGCCAGGAGACGGCGCTGCAGCCGGTGGTGTTCCGCGATCCGCAGGAGGTGAATGCCGATCGGGTGCATCTGCATCTGGAGCATCCGCTGGTGCAACGGCTGCTGCGCCGCTTCCTGATGCGTGGTTTCCAGAGCGATGCCCTCAGCCGGGCCGCGGTGCTGGGCACCAGCGACGACACCGCCAAGCTGATCGTGCTGGCGCGGCTGAGCCTTTACGGCCACGGGGCGGCGCGGCTGCACGACGAGGTGCTGGCGGTGGTGGCCGAATGGGATCCGGCCGATCCGAGCCGGCGGCTGCGCAAGCTCAGCGACGCCAAGAGCCAGCGGGCCCTGGAGGATCTGGAGGCGACGCTGCAGCAACGGCTGGAGGCGCCGGAGGGCATCACCGCTGCCCTGAAAGGGCACCTGGGCGCGGACGTGGCCCAGCTGCGCGGGGGCCTCGATCAGCTGGTGGAGCAACGCCGCGAGGATGCCGCAGGCAAGCTCGGCAAACGCGCCGAAGAGGAAGCCGCCCGTTTCTGCAAGGTGCTGGAGGAGCAGCGCAAGCGCATCCTCAGCAGTCGCAGCCGCGTGAAGGAGAACCCCGATCAGCTGCTGCTCGAGCTCGGCGACATCGCCGATGCGGATGAGCTCAAGGCGGTGCGCCGCCAGGTGGCCGACAACTGGCGCTACTGGGAGCAGCGGCTGGCGTCGATCGACACCGACCTGGAGCGCGAACCCGAGCGCATCCGCCGCACCTTCGCGCTGCAGACCCACCGGGTGGAGCCGGCTGGTGCGATCTATCTCTGGCCGCAGGACACACCGCCCCAAGGGGCAGAGCTCCATGGAGTTCCGGCAGGATGACAGACATGACCCTCCTCCCTCCGGCCAGTCCGGCGCCTCTGGTGACCCGCGAGGCCCTGCGGGCCTTCACCCAGCGCCTGGTGGAGCACTTTGCGCCCGTGAAGGTGATCCTGTTCGGTTCCCTGGCCAGGGGTGAGGGCCGCTGGGACTCCGATGCCGACATCCTGGTGGTGATGCCCTTTGAGGGCAGTTCGTTTGAACAGCGGCTGACGATGCTCCAGGTGGGGGCACCCCAGTTCCCTGTGGACCTGTTGCTGTGCCGGCCAGAAGCCCTGCAGCAGCGATACGCCTGGGGGGATCCCTTCATCCGCGATGCCATGGATCATGGCGAGGTGCTCCATGGCTGAGCTGACGCCGTTGGTGGAAGCGTGGGTCCGCTATGCGGAGGAGGACTGGCAAGACAGTCAGATCCTGGTCGGAGCTGGTGGGAACAGTCGCAGCATCTGCTTCCACGCTCAGCAATGCATCGAAAAACTGTTCAAAGCAGAGCTGATGCGACTGGGGATCGCAGTACCCAAAACCCACAGCCTGCGCACTTTGTCCGCCCTGCTGAGCGAAGCGGACAGCACCTGGGTCGCCAACAGCACAGATCTGGATCGATTGTCGCTGGCGGCCGTGGATCTTCGCTATCCCGACCCCGGAGAACCCGAGCCGCAGATGGACCAGGCGCAGGTGCTTGCGGGTGCGCTGGAGCTGCGAAAGGAACTCCTGCGGCGCCTGCTGAACACCGACGACCAGGAGGTGCGCTGATGACAACGCTCACCCCTGGCCCCCACACCCACGAGCAGTGGCTCGGGCTGGTGCAACCCGTGGGTCTGGTGGTGGCCCCGGCGGTGCTGAGCGCCCTGCAGCTGTTTCCCAACCAGAGCACCCCGTATCTCTCGGCCCGGCAGCGCCAGCTGGAAGGGTTGTTGGAGGAGGTGGAGGGTCCGGGCGGTCAACCGCTGGCCGTGGTGCCGAGCTTTGCGCTGCTGGCCACCGACTTGCTCGACTGGGGCGAGGCCGATCTGGTGGCGGCCGCTGAACTGCAGGCCGTGCCCGAGGTGCTGCTGGCCGAATACGGCGAAACCCTGCGCCCTACACACGGCGTGCCGAAGTTTGAGGTCGCGATGGCGGCGGCCGATGGTCCAGGCGGCGAGACAACGACCAAGGGCTCCACAGCGTCCAACCAGCTGCAGGCCCTGGTGCTCGACCTCACCCAGTGGCGCGACGCCGGCGGCAAGCCTGATCCCCAGTGGGGCCGTGATTTCGACGCCAACTGGAACCCCACGGGCCACGGCTGGGATGCCACGCCGCAGCAGCGCTTCGAGCGGCTGCTCAAGGAAACGGAGATCCCCATCGGCCTGTTGTTCAACGGCTCCCAGCTGCGGCTGATTCATGCGCCGCGGGGTGAATCGAGCGGCTGGCTGACGATGCCCCTCGAACCGATGGCGGAGGTGGCGGGCCGGCCGATGCTGGGCGCGTTGGAGCTGCTGCTGGGGGTGGACCGGCTGTTCGGCGGCAACCCGGAACAGCGCCTGCCGGCGGTGCTGGCGGCCAGCCGCAAGAACCAGAACGAGGTGAGCACCCGCCTGGCCGAGCAGGTGCTCGAAGCCCTGTGGGAGCTGTTGCTGGGCTTCGATGCGGCCGAGCGCATCGCCCGGGAGGCCAACGGCGCGGTGCTGGGTGATCTCCCCAGATCAGAGGAGGGCCAGAAGCAGCTCTATGGCGGCCTGATCACGGTGCTGCTGCGGCTGGTGTTCCTGCTCTATGCGGAAGACGAAGCGCTGATGCCCAAAGACTCGCTCTATGGGCAGCACTACAGCGTCAGCGCTCTGGCCGATCGCCTGCGCCAGGAGCGCTTTGAGCACCAGAACGCCATGGCCGACCGGCGCGGTGCCTGGGCCTCGCTGCTGAGCCTGTTCCGCCTGGTGTACGACGGCGGCGGCGCCGATCCGAACTATCTGCCAGCGCGCCACGGCGAACTGTTTGATCCCGACGCCTATCCGTTCCTGGAGGGCCGCAAACCGGGCAGCAGCTACGAGGGCGACGTGCTCACCAACCTGCCATCGATCAGCGACGACGTGGTGGAAAAGGTGCTCACCCGGCTGCTGTGGCTCGCGGACGACAACAAGGTGGCCCAGCGGCTCAACTACCGCTCGCTCGATGTGGAGCAGATCGGCTCGGTGTACGAGGGGATCATGGGCTTCACGGTGGAGGGTGCCACCGGCCCCAGCGTGGGGATCACCTATCGGCCGCCGCGCCAGAAGATCACGATCACTGTGGTGGTGGACGCCGAGCAGCTGCTGGCGGTGGGCGGAGGCAAACGCGAGAAATGGCTGGATGATCAGGCCGGCGTGGCGCTGAAACTGCCGGCGAAGGCCAAGGAGGGTCTCAAGCAGGCGAACTCCCTGGCGGAGCTGTGCCTGGCCCTGGGCAATCGCCTCTCACCCCACACCCCCAACGGCCTGGCGGCGAGCTCGCTGATCCTGCAGCCCACGGCCGAACGCCGCCGCAGCGGCAGCCACTACACGCCAAGGGCGCTCACCGAACCGATCGTGGCCGAAGCGTTCCGTCCCTGGCTGGAGCGCTGCAACCACAAGCCCACGGCGGAGCAGATCCTGGCGCTGAAGGTCTGCGATCCGGCGATGGGATCAGGGGCCTTCCTGGTCGCCGTCTGTCGCTTCCTGGCGGGCTGGCTGGTGCAGGCCTGGGAGCGCGAGGGGTATCCCGAGGGCTTCAGGGCTGAGTGGGATAAAGATGTGGTGGCCCGCCGCCTGATCGCCCAGCGCTGCCTGTATGGGGTGGATAAGAACCCGTTTGCGGTGAACCTGGCCAAGCTGTCGCTCTGGCTGGTGACGCTCAGCAAGGAGTTGCCGTTCACCTTTGTCGATCACGCGCTCAAGTGCGGTGATTCGCTGGTGGGCTACTCGGTGCAGGAGATCCGTGCGGCGATGCGGGAGGTGCAGCTTGGCTTCCTCGACGATCAGAACCGTATCTATGAACAGATGGGGATCGACCGGCGTGAGAGCTTCGCCTTCGACAGCCTCACGGATGCCGACTACGACACCAAGAAGCTGCGGCTTGAGCAGCAGATCAAAGCGACGGAAGGCCTTCGCCAAGCCGGTGATCTGATGGTGGCGGCTTTCTTCGCCAAATCAAGGCCTAAGGAGCGGGCAGAAAAGCAGCAGGTGTATCTGGCCATGCTCAGCGGCACCTTCCACGACGATGGTCTTGCGGAGACTGTTCAGGAGATTCGGGAACGACTGGCCTCAGGCGAAAAGGGGATCGCCCCCTTCCATTGGAATCTGGAGTTTCCGGAGGTGTTCGGCGACGCGCGAGACGGCTTTGATGTGTTTGTGGGCAATCCACCTTTCATCGGAGGCAAGCGCATCAGTTCGATGGCAGGAGATGCTTACAAGGAATGGCTCCAGGAGATTTCAGTTGACGGTAATGCCAATGCCGATCTGGTCGCCCACTTCTTCCGGCGTTGCTTCCAGCTGCTGCGGCCCAGTGGATCCTTGGGGTTGATCGCCACCAACACCATCGCCCAGGGCGATACCCGCAGCACCGCCCTTCGATGGATCTGCCTGAATGGCGGCACGATCTATGCGGCGCGCAAGCGCTACAAGTGGCCGGGCGTGGCGGCTGTGGTGGTGAGCGTGGTGCACTTGCTCAAGGGTGCGTATGCCGGAGCGAAACTGCTTGATCGGCGGCAGGAGGAGAAGATCACAGCATTCCTTCTAGCCAAGGGCGGAAGTGATGACCCTAAAAAACTTGTCTCTAATTCTGGCAAAAGCTACGTAGGCAGTGTGGTGTTGGGCATGGGCTTCACCTTCGATGATTCGGGGCCGGCGGACGACGACACACCCGGCACCCCTATACCGATTGCCACGATGGAGCGGCTGATCGCGGAGAACTCGAAGAACGCTGAGGTGATTTTTCCGTTTATTGGCGGCGAGGAAGTCAATAGCAGCCCCATCCACGCGCATCATCGCTACGTGATCAACTTTGGAGATAGACCCATGGATGACTGCATGCGCGACTGGCCAGCACTTATGTCAATCATAGAAAAGAAAGTCAGGCCAATACGCCTGCAATCCAAGAGGCCTGTCTACAAAGAGAAGTGGTGGCAGTTTGCAGAGAAGCAGTCTGCTCTTTACGAGGCTATTGGTGACTCCAGGATTGTATTAGCGATTCCTTGCATTAGTAATACCATGGCGTTTGCCGCCCTTGAAAGCGGTCAAGTCTTTTCACATAAGCTCATAGCGTTTCCGGTGGGGCGCGACTCGTCATATTTGGCATTGCTCCAGTCACGAGTTCATGAGTTTTGGGCGCGTGCTTTTAGTTCCTCTATGAAGGATGACCTGAACTATTCCCCAACTGACTGCTTCGAAACCTTCCCCTTCCCAGTCGCCCTCCTCGATTCCACCGCCAACGATCCCACCCACGAGGCCACCCGCTTGAGCCTCGAAGCCATCGGCGAGCGCTACCACCAGTTCCGAGCCGAGCTGATGGTGCGCAACAACGAAGGCCTCACCAGCACCTACAACCGCTTCCACGATCCCGCCGAAACCAGCAGCGGCCTGCTGCAGTTGCGAGCGCTCCACCAGGAGATGGATCAGGCGGTGCTGCAGGCCTACGGCTGGAGCGAGGTGCTCAGCGAGGCGGTCGCCGCCAACCCCCACCACACCCCCTGCGGCTTCGGCCTCGACTACCTCGATATCGAAGACGACATCCAGCTCCCCGAGGCCCTGCAGGAGCGCATCGCCAGCGGAGACCTGTTCTTCTGGGAGGCCGGCGACGCCCTCGATTTCCAGGGTCAGCTCCAGGCCTGCGGCGCCATCAGCGGCCGCCGCAAACTCCCCTGGCGCTACCGCTGGCCTGATGCCGTCCGCGATGACGTGCTCGCTCGGCTGCTGGCGCTGAATGCCGAGCGGTACCAGGAGGAGGTGGATCAGGGTCTCCATGGCGGTGGCCGAGGCCGTGGTGGCGGAAGCAGCTCTGGAGGCTCTGGCACCGGCCGGCGGCGCGGGCGGCCGCCGAAGACTCCGGCCCCTGATTCCGGCCAGACTGCCCAGATCGGACTGGCGTTATGACCATCGCCCTCGCCCAGCCCCAGCTTGACGCCATCGCCGCTGCCTGCCGGCAGCACCATGTGGCACGTCTGCATGCCTTCGGATCGGTGCTGAGGCCCGATTACCGCCGCGGCATCAGTGACATCGACTTACTGGTGGAGTTTGAAGACCTTCAGCCCACAGACCTTGTTGAGGCGTACTTCGGCCTCGAGCAACAGCTCACCGAGAGCATGGGCCCCGCCGTTGATCTGGTGATGGCCACGGCCGTGGGCAACCCCATCGTGCGCGCAGGCATCGACGCCTCCAAGCAGCTGATCTATGCAGCGTGACTCCCGGGCCTTTTTGATGGATGTGGTTGAGGCAGCCGACGCCATCCTTGACGCTGTCAACGGCATCGACCTGGATGAGTACTGCAACAGTCGTCTCATTCGCTCCTCCGTTGAACGGGAGTTCATCATCATTGGTGAGGCGCTCACCAATCTGTCTCGCCTGAATGGCGAGTTGTTCTCCAAGATCGAGAACGCACCCCGCATCATCAGCTTTCGCAACAAACTGACGCACGAGTATGTCAAGGTCGACAACATTCTTATTTGGGGTGTGATCAAGAGCTACCTCAAGCCGTTACGAGCAGCCTGTATTGCCTTGGCCACCGACTCAGGTCCTGGAGCATTCTTACTTTGAATCTCTGTTTTATGACTTAGCATCATGGATGTGACAGCCGACGACGAGATTAGACAAATTTCCGTGGGGAAGCCCCACGTTGTCATCCTTGGTGCAGGTGCCAGCCACGCGGCTTGTCCGCAAGGCGACAAGCACGGGAGGATGCTCCCGTTGATGAATAACCTCATCGAGACACTTGGCATCAAAGACATCGTTGCCAAAACTGGGCTTCGCTTCGAATCGGAGAACTTCGAAGACATCTACGCGTGCATTCATCAAGACCCAGGCTTGATCGAGATTCGAGAAGAGCTGGAGCGCCAAGTCTACCGATACATTCGTGAGATGGAGCTGCCAGCACATCCCACAATCTATGACCACTTGGTCTTGTCATTAAGAGACAAAGACTTGATCGCGACCTTCAACTGGGATCCCTTTCTGGTTCAGGCGATCAGGAGTAATTCACACAGGTTCAAGCTGCCAAGGTTTTTCCTCCACGGCAATGTAGAGGTGGGGTACTGCGCCGAAGGCCAGATGATGGGAAGCAACGGAGATTCATGCAGCCATTGTGGTTCACGGCTGGAACCTTCACGGCTGCTCTATCCGATCACCCAGAAAAACCCCCAGCTAGACCCATTTATTTCGCGTCAGTGGGCCATGGTCGCAGACGCTCTGAAACACGCTTTCATGGTGACTATCTTTGGTTATGGCGCGCCCACTTCAGACGCCAGGGCGATCGAACTCTTGAAGGGTGCGTGGAGCTCCACGGATGAGCGCTGAATGGAGCAGTTTGCGATCATCGACATCCGAGACGAGGCGGACCTCAGGAAAACGTGGTCGCCCTTTATTCACACGCACCACTACCGAGTGCATCCCAACTTCTACGGATCATGGATCGCTAATCACCCCCGTCGTACCGGAGACGCCTATCTGAATCGGTTCATTGAGGCAATGTTTATTGATAGCAACCCACTGCCCAGGGAGGCCGGCTTTGCGGAGCTGTGGGATTGGTATTCAAGACTCCAGGAGGTTGAAGATGCGGAGTCCGCATGACACCGACAAAGCTTGATCTCAGCGCATATGCGCAGGGTGCTGCAATTACACCCCTGTGATGGGAAGCAAAGTCTGGAGATCCTTGAGCAGCACAAACAGGTGCAATGGATCAGTCGGCGAGGCCCGGAAACCGAAATGGGTGCAAAAGCTCTGAGCGCGTTCATCCTTGGCATGCACCGCCAGGGCGCGGATGCCGGCGATCTCAGCGGCAGCCAGCGTGCGGCCGATGGCATCTTTCAGCAGCGCCGCACCCAGGCCCTGTCCCTGGTGGTCCACCGCTACGGCAAGCCGGGCCAGCACCATCAGCGGAATCGGGTGGCGCGCCAACCCCTTGCGGATGCGTTCGGGGGCCTGTTCAGGGCTCACCTCACCCACCACCAGGGTGTGAAAGCCCACCACGAAATCCCCCACCAGTGCCACGTAGGTGCGACTGGCACGGGCCCGTTGATTGGCCAGGGCGAAGCTGATCAGGAAGCGGTTCAGAGCCTCGTCGCCACAATCAAAGGTCTCCAAGGCATGGCTGGCCTGAAGCGGTTCGATCTGATAGCGGCTCACCCGGTGTCACCGGAAGGGGGCTGCTCCAGCACGCTGGGCTCCTGGAGCAACCGCGCCAGCCGCGGATGCACCTGGGGTTGTGCATCCAGGGCCGCCACCAGCGCCTCCCACCGCTCCCCATCGAGCTGGAAGCTCTGCCGATCAGCCAGGGTTTTGGCCGCGCTGGCCAATGCGCTCTCCAGCACAAACTCGCTCACGCTGCGCTGGGCCGCCGCCGCCGCCCGCTGCAGGGTCTGCTTGGCCCCTGGCGTCAGCCGCAGGTCCAGCTTCTCGCTGCGTAAGGGGGATGACGTCATCGCCGCACCTTTTCCAGCCATCCTAGAGCTGGCTGCCAGACAATGTCAGGACGGTCTCGCCAGGCTGAGTCGTTCTTCGCGGGAGATCCGTATCCCAGGCCTGCCGCCTTTGCCAGACTCGCCCCCATGAGCAGCCCCTCCCTCCCCGCAGCAGGCCCCGATTCCGCCCAGGTGCGAAGCCAGCTGGTGACGGCCCTGGAGCTGGAGCTGATCGGCCCCACCCAGCGGGTGCTGCAGGCCCTCGGCGCCGATGGTGAGGGACTGGAAACGGAAGCCCTCGATCGGCTGCCCAGCAGCTGGTATTCCACCGGGTTTCTCGTTCCCACCACCACCTCCCTCTCCCTGCGCTGCGACGACACGGCCGACGACGACGGCGCCGCCGCCGACGGGGTGGATCTGCGCAGGCCCAAAAAGACCAACGCTGAATACAGACCAGGATCCGGCGACGACGGCGGCAGCAGCGAGTCGGGCCCGGCCAAACCCCAGCTGTTTCCCTCTTCGATCGGTGTGAGCGTTCTGCTGCCGCCCGCTGGCGAACTGCAGCTGCTCGCCCGCTGGGGTGATTACGTGCGGCTCGCTGAAGGCTCTGGCGCCGATGCCGCCGCAGCCGACGACGACGGTGGCCCGCGCGAGCAGCAGCGCTGGCAGCGCTCCCCCCGCCAGGCGACGCTTCACCTGAGCCCCAGCGTGATCACCAGCACCCACGGCCTCGGCGACCTGGATTGGCCCAACAGCGACGGCCTGCACCTGCGCTGGCACTGCCGGCCGGCTCCGCTGAACCAGGGCTATGAACCCGGCACCGTGGCGGTCTCCCTCTTTTTCACCAACGAGCGGCCCAGGGCCGTCACGTTGGTGGAGCGCGATCAACACTCGGCCTTCCAGGCAGAGCTCGACCTGCACTGCCCCCAGGGTTTTGTGGCCCGCCGGGATCCCCAGGCTCGCCGCAAGGACGGCGACTGGGATCAGCTTGTCAATGCCCTGCAGTACCGCGATGCCCGCGAATACGGCGTGGGCCATAACGTCGGTGTGGAGGTTGAGCATGCGGCCGATAGCGGCTGCACCCGGCTGCGCACCACCTGGATTCCCCAGGCCGTCGTGGAGAAGGTGTCCCCCCGGGAGGACGTGGGCTGCGAGCTGCGAATGGAGGAGCTCGATCGCCTCGCCAGCGAAGGCGTCGCCACCCTGCGCCAGGCTTTGATGCCTCTGGTCGAGCGCTACGAGGCCTGGATTCAGGAGCAGGCCAGCCTGGAGGGTCTGCCCCCCACCCAGCGGCAGACGGCCGAGCAGCTGCTTGCCAACGCCAGCAGCCAGGCCCAACGCATCGCCCGCGGCATCGAGGCCCTGGCCGAGCCCGACATCCGCGACGCCTTCGCGATCGCCAACCGTGTCATGGCCGCCGCTGCCCGTCAGCGCTATGGCGTGATGCTGGGCAGGAAGGCCAACGACCCGTCGCTGCGGCCTCCGGCCTGGCGCCCCTTTCAGCTGGCTTTTTTGCTGATGAATCTGGTGGGCATCGCCCGCCCCGATCATCCCAGCCGCGAGCGGGAGGGGGTGGATCTGCTGTTCTTCCCCACCGGCGGCGGCAAGACCGAGGCCTACCTGGGCCTGGCCGCCTTTACTCTGGTGATGCGGCGCCTGCGCCATGGCGGTTCCCTGCAGGCTGGCGGCATGAGCGTGCTGATGCGCTACACCCTGCGCCTGCTCACCCTCGACCAGCTCGGCCGCGCCTCCACCCTGGTCTGCGCCCTCGAACTCGAGCGCCAGCGCCAGCCCGACAAGCTCGGCAGCTGGCCGTTTGAGATCGGCCTCTGGGTCGGCCAGGCCGGCACCCCCAACCGCATGGGCGGCAAGGGCAACAGCAGCGAAACCACCGCCCGGATCCGGGTGCTCAAGTACATCGATGCCAAGACCGCGATCAAGCCGATCCCGATCGACACCTGTCCCTGGTGCGGCGTGGAGTTCGGCAAGCGCTCGCTCAAAGACCCCAATCCCTGCAGCACCAGCGGGGTCTTCCAGCTGCTGCGCCAGGGCCGTCCCGATCGGGACAACCCTGATGAGCTGCGCGTCGCCTGCCTCAACCGCAGCTGCGCCTTCACCGGTACGACAGGCCGCAACTATCTGCCGCTGGTCGCCGTCGACGACATGATCTATCGCCGCCTGCCGGCCTTTCTGATCGCCACCGTCGACAAGTTCGCCTCGCTTCCCTGGGAGGGGCGCACCGGCAAGTTGTTCGGCAAGGTCAGCCACGTGGTCGACGGTCTGGGCTTCCAGGGCCCCGCCGATGGCGACGAGGCCAGTCAAGGCGTGCGGCTGGCGGATCGCCTCGATCCCCCCGATCTGGTGATTCAGGACGAGCTTCACCTCATCTCCGGTCCCCTCGGCTCCATGGCCGGCCTTTATGAGGCTGTGATCGATGAGCTCTGCAGCCGCGATGGCCGGCGGCCCAAGATCGTGGCCTCCACCGCCACCGTGCGCCGCGCCAGTGAGCAGATGACGGCGCTGTTCGGCCGCAGCGCCTCCTCAATCTTCCCAGCCCCCGGCCCCGATCGCCGCGATTCCTTCTTCGCGGTCACCGTGCCGGCGGATCAGGTGCCCGGTCGGCTCTATGTGGGCCTCAGCGCTCCGGGCCGCAACGTGAAAGCCCTGCTTCTGCGCGCCTCCCTCTCCTTGATGAGCAGCGCCCAGCTGGCCTGGATGGCCGCCGAGAAACCGCGCACGGCCCAGCGCAGACGGGGTGAGGATCCAGCTCCGAACCCAGCCGATCCCTATATGACCCTGCTGGGCTACTTCAACACCATCAAGGAGCTCGGCATCAGCCGCCGCCTGATCGAAGAAGAGCTCACCTCCCAGCTCGCCACCCATGGTGAGCGCAAGCGCCTCGGTGATGCGGTGGAACGTGTCGCCAACCGTCGCATCAGCAACATCCCACTGGAGCTCACCTCCCGCGTCTCCACCACCGAGGTGAGCAACACCAAGGACCGGCTGTCACGCAGTTTTGATGAGAAGGACGCCCGGGTGGATGTGGCCCTGGCCACCAACATGATCTCGGTGGGTCTGGACATCACTCGGCTGGGGCTGATGCTGATGCTCGGCCAGCCCAAGACCACCGCCGAATACATCCAGGCCAGCAGCCGCGTCGGACGGGATTCCAACAAGCCGGGCCTGGTGGTGGTGTTGCTCAACCCCAACCGCCCCCGCGATCGCTCCCACTACGAGCACTTCGCCCACAGCCACGATGTCTTCTATCGCGACGTGGAGGCCACCAGCGTCACGCCCTTCTCGGAGCGGGCACTGGAGCGGGGCCTGCCCGCCATTACCGTGGCCCTGGCCCGGCACCTCAGCGATGCCCTCACCCATGCCCGCAGTGCCGGCAACACCGAAGCCCTGGCGGAGGTGCGACAAGCTGTGGCGGAAGCCATGCGCCGCCGGGTCGCTGCATCGCTGCTGAACGATCCCGGCGATGCCGATGCCCGCGCCAAGGAAGTGGCGGCGCAGGTGCGCCACATCATCGACGACTGGTGCACCATTGCCGAACGCCGCGGACGCATGGAATACGGCCGCGAGGAGGGCGACCTGCCGCCGCTGTTGCGCACACCGCTAGATCCTGAACTGCTGGAGCTCGACGAGATCGAAGTTCAGTTCAGGGCCAATCGAAGCCTGCGGGATGTGGAGCCCTCCGCTCTATTGCTCAAAGACCGCTACCAGAGCACCACCCGAGCTTGGCCGCCATGACCGCATCGCGAGGCGCCAGCCATCATCCGGTCGGCGAAGTCCGCCACGGCCAGCTGATCACCACCTATGGCCCCGGCGCCATGGTCGATCTCCCCGATCGCTCCGTGGTGGTGGGCGGGCTCAACCTCTGGCATTACAGCCGCGACGACGACAGCAGCTTCATTGATGAGCCCCGGCTGATCGCCAAATTGCGCAACCTGCTCAAGGTGGGCACCCTCCAGCTCAAGCGCCCCCCCAGCGACGACGACGACTTCGCCCAGAAGTTCAGAAGCAGCAGCGGCATCCGCTCACCCCAGTTCCCTCTCTGGTTTGTGGCCCAACCAAGGGAGAAGCCCTTCCCTCCCCATACCGATGAGGCGGGGAAGCAGTACCGCACCCGCCCGCTGATTCATAAGGATCGCCTGGTGGATGACAACTATCCATGGAAGGAGCCCGGCGGCAAAATCCAGAAGCTGGATGTGGTGCCGGTGCGCTTTGTGCAGTGTTGCGCCGGCGGCCATCTCAGCGATGTCGATTGGGATCGCTTCGCCCATGAGGGCGCCAGGAGCCGTTGCCAGGAAGGTCTCTGGCTCGATGAGGCCGGCGCCGGCAACGACTTCAACGAGATCTTTGTTCGGTGCTCCCAGTGCGGCAAGCGCCAGGCCCTCGCCAGCACCAAGAGCGACGATGGCAAGAAGTCGTTGCTGGGTACGTGCAGAGGCCATCGGCCCTGGCTTGGCAACTTCAGCGATGAAGCCGGCGAGTGCCAGGACCCCACCACTGGGAAGCCGCGTTACAACCGCCTGCTGGTGCGATCAGCCAGCAATGCTTATTACCCGGAGGTGGTGGGAGCGATCTCGATTCCGGCCGCAGAGGATCCGTTGCGGCAGCTGATCATCAGCCATCTCAGCGATTTCGAAAAGATCACCAGTGCTGAGAAACTCGCCATGGCCCTGGAGATGGATCTGCTCAAGGAGCGCATCGCCGCGCCGTTGCGTGGTCGTGATCCAGAGGAGGTGATCACGATCCTCCAGTCTGTCCGTGGCGGCACCAAGGACAGCCGCACCGAGACGCCACCGCCGCTCAAGGAGCAGGAGATCAAAGCCCTCTATGCCCCGCCCGGTTCCCTCGGCTCGAAGGGGCCCTCCTCCACCTTCCACGCCGAGATCCTGCCGCTCGACGGCAAACCCACCTGGTTCACCGATCGCTTCGATCGCGTGCTCAAGGTGCATCGCTTGCGGGAGGTGATGGCCCTGATCGGCTTCGCCCGGCTGGAGCCGATCGTCAAAGATGTGGATGGCGATCTGATCGACCCGCTTGGTGTGGGAGCCACCCGGGCGGCGATCCACAACAAGGAGCTCGATTGGGTGCCGGCGATCGAAAACTTCGGCGAGGGTCTCTTCATTGGTGTCAGTACAGCCGCTTTGCAGACCTGGCTCCAGGGTGATGGCGTCAAGCAGCACAGCTCCAAGCACCGCGGGGCCTGCAAGCGCTGGAACATCGAACACGGCCTCAAGGCTGAGGCCTTCCCCTGGCCCGGTGCGCCCTACCTGATGCTGCACAGCCTGGCCCACCTGCTGATCACCACCGCGGCGCTGGAGTGCGGCTACGGCGCCTCGGCGATCAAGGAGCGGATCTATAGCTTCGGGGAGAAGGGGTCCGGGATCCTGCTTTACACCAGTGGCAGCGGTTCAGAAGGCAGCCTCGGAGGCCTGGTGTCCCTGGCCGATCGCATCGATCAGCTGGTGGCCTCAGCATTGGAGCGGGGTCGGTTGTGCTCCAACGATCCCTTCTGCTCGATGCACCACCCCGAAAATGACCTGGAGAAGCGCTACAGCCATGGGGCCGCCTGCCACGGCTGCCTGCTGATCGCCGAAACCAGCTGTGAGCAGGGCAATCAGTTTCTCGATCGCGCCTTCGTGGTGCCCACCCTGGAGGTGGGCGCCGCCGCCTTCTTCCCCGATCCGCTGCCATGAGCCAGCCACTGCTGGCTCTCACCAGCGGAGAACTCCAGCGCCTGGCGGCCTGCCTACGGCTTCAATCAGCAACACCAGGCGAGGCGGCCCTGATCCAGCACCAGATCGCCAGCGATAGCCCGCAGTTGCGCCGGACACTGATCAGCTGGCTGCAGGGTTGGCAGCAACGGGGTGGCAGCACGGCCAGCCTGGCGCTCACCATCGAGCTGCTCCTGGAGCAACGCCTCAGCCAGGGCCGTGGCCAGGCGGAGCTGGTCTGGTCCGGTCCCCAGGGAGGGCCTGGCGACATCACCCGCGATCAGGCCGTGTTGATCCGCGAGATGGTGGAGCATTGCCAGCAGCGGCTGCTGCTCACGACTTTCAATATCTGGAAGGGCGGCTTCATTGCCGACTTGCTGGAGCGGATCCAGCAACGGCTGGAGAGTTATCCCGGCCTTGACGCCCGCATGGTGGTCAACATCCCCCGCCCCAAAGGAAACACCGTCGTTGCTGATCAACTGCGCCAGTCCTATGTGCAGAACACCTGGCGTTCGCTGTGGCAACCGCGTCGCCCCCGGCCGATGGGTTATTTCGATCCTCGCTCACTGGCCCTTGCCCTGCCTCGCCCTGCGGTTTTTCACGTGAAGTGTTGCGTGGCAGACGCCGAGCTGCTGATCACCAGCGCCAACCTCAGCGACAGCGCCCAGATCGACAACTGCGAACTCGGGGTTCACTTTCCTGATGGCGGCCAGTCAGCTGGCAGCGGTCGCGCCGATGATGTATGGCATCACTTTGATCGCCTGATTCACCGACACCCCCCAGCACTGGTACCGATTGAGGAACCGCTGCCTGAGCCGATCGGCTGAAGCCTGGCCCCAGGGAAATCCGAAGAACCCTCAGGGAGTCCCAGCCCCCTCCTGGCCCACCAGATCAGGCGCTTCCATCGGCCCGGTTGGGTAGATGATCCGATCCAGGATGGTCTGGATCCGCCCGGCGAAACGTTCCGCCTGTTCGTCCACCATGCGGGCGGAGAAATCGGTATCTCCACCGCTGCGCAGGGTCTTCTGCAGAATGGTGCGGCGGGACAACGCCACCAGCTGCTCCACGCGCACCACCCGCTGCCGCAGCGCCTGCACGATCAGCTCCCGATAGATGATGCAGTGATAGAAGCGGAAACCCGGCTCCAGCTGCCCCATCTCCTGCGCAATCGTGAGCCGCAGATCCTGCAGCTGTTGGTAGGCGCCGCGCACGCTCGCCAGCGCTGTCGCCTCATCCACCGGCCTCTCGCCGCCTGCGCCCCGCACGGCCATCTGGACCTGGGCCTGCACCACCAGCAGCTCCCGCAGCTGGGCCGCAACGCCCTCGATGTCATCCCCCAGGCGATTGAGAACCGGCCCGATCGAGCCGCTCAGTGCCGCAAAGCGGTCCTGGAGGATGGCCATCTCCTCCCGCATTTGGGAGAGCGCTTCTGCCTGATAGGCGGACCCTGACTCGGGCGCCGGGGGATGAATTGCACGCCATCGCTCGGCCAGGCCCGTGCGTTCTCCGGCCAGCTGCACGAAGGCCCGCTCCACGTGTGCCAGCAGGGACTGTGCTTCCGTACCGGCAAGCACCTGCAGGGCCTGTTCCAGGCCGGCCTGCACAGGCGTGGGAATCGTGACGACCGTCGCCAGGATCATCTGCCCGCAGGCCTGCAGCTCCTCGGGCATCTCCGCCAGGCGAAGCACCGTCGCATGCCAGGAAAGTGAATGGAACGCTGTGTCCGCCTTGGAGTGGGAGGCGTGATGGCGGTCCTGCTGAAGCTTGATGCACAGCGCTCGGGTTTCCTGCAGCAGCCCCGTGAAACGCCTCAGTTCCCCTGAACCTTCAGGCCGGAGCCGAACCTGATCAGGCAGGTGACGCCAGAGGTCATGAATCAGAGCTCCGGTCCGCCGAGTTCCCCGGTCACTGCTCAGCAGCACCTCCCAGCGCTCGTAGAACTTGTACGGCTCCGGCTGAATCTGTGTGAGTAATGCCTCCAGCTCCTGGCGGGCTTGCTGCAGATCATCGGGTTCTTCCCTTTGCGTCGTCCTGATGTTCCGACCCTGAGAACGGAGCACCTGCAGGATCTCCACCTTCACCGGTACCGCCAGCTCCAGCATGGCCAGCAGCAATCTTCCGGATAGAACAGCCAGTCCACGCTCCTTATCGAGCGACACCGCCGCCTGAAGACTGCCGTAGTCCTGCCGTTCCCCCACGTGGGCGTTCAACCACCACGCTTGCCATTCTCCCGTCACACCGGCCCGGAGTGTGCCGTCTTCTCCGGTGTCGATGCGACGTTTCGAGTCTGGGCGAATCCACCTCACAGCTTTGCGGCAAGAGGAAGAAGGCGCCCTTTGCCCAATGAACCACTTGCTGCGACTGCTCGGAGCGGCCGCCTCCCATGGCCTGCTCACCGGCCAGATCGTCTTCTCCACGGCCTTTGTTGGCGCCTGTGAGCTGCCGAACTGGATCCAGGCCCCTCGCCAGGTGAATGCCTGCCTGGAGCGCTGGATTACGGTCAGCGCCCTGTTCTTCCCTTCCGGCATGCAGACCGCCGTTGCGAACAGCCAGCCAGCTCTGGCCCCCGGCCGGCGTGGGGTGTTCCGATGAGCGGCCCCATCCCTGCCGGCGACTACGTCGAGCACTTCGATCCCGAGCTGCCGCACCACCGGGCCTGGTTGCAGGCGGTGCTGGAGCCGCTGGTGGCCCATGAACCCCAGGCCCTGGAGGAAGGCGGCAGCCTGCGGCGCCTCTGGACCGCCATGCAGGAGGCAACCTCAGCCGCGCCGCCGCCATCAGCGACACCACCTGCAGCCATCGCCACCAGCCGCGGCAATTCGCTCTCGGTGCCCTGGTTCGCCCAGCTGGATTCCGCAACGGATCAGGCACGGCGCATGGGCTTCTGCTCCAGCTGCGTCATGCTCCTGGCCTTCCTCAAGCCCGGCGTGCTGAGCGGCTCCAGCGGGGACGATCAATACCTGGCGAGGATGCGCCACCTCGCCGTCGCAGACGACGAACACCGAACAAGTGGCGACATCATCGATGCAGCGGCTCAGATCAGGGCCCTCGCCAGCTACGGCAACAAGGCCCGCATCACGAGCCCGGCGCGCTTCGCCACGCTGGAGCTGCAGATCGCGGCCGGCATCCCCGTCCCCTGCGTCCATCTGCACCGGGGCCCGGTCAGCAGTCCCGCAGGTGGTGGCCACTGGCTGATCGTCGTCGGCCTCACACCGGCCCCCGTGATCGTGCACGACCCGCTGGGGGAGGCGGATCTGGTGAATGGCACCACCATCGGCGGGATGGCCCGCTTCTGCCAGTACAGACGTCAGAACTACCGCTGCGCGGGCCTGCGGCTACGGGCGGCGCTGGATGGTGGAAGGAGAGGGCAGCGGCTGGGCGGTGTTGGCGGAAGGCTGATGAGCCACGGCGGGTGCAGCCGTACCTGATTCCGGTCGTTCTTCGCAGTAGGGCGTACTCATGCCCCCCTTCCCAGCTCAGGATGGGCCCATGACCCAGCCCCCGCTGCGCTGCCACCTGCTGATCGGGCCCCCTGGCAGCGGCAAGACGACCCTGGCTCGCGACCTGGCGCCATATCGCGATGCACGCCTGCTCGATCTGGAGCGGTTGCTGTTTCTCCTGCGCCTGACACCAGCTTCAACGCTCTCGATGCCAGTGATCCCTCCACAGCCTCCGCGCTCCTGGAGATCTGCAACCCGCCGCCCGCTGGCGATCTGGCGCAGCGCGCCGCGATCTATCTGAGCCGCTGGAGTGAGGTTCACGGCGGCAACAGCGAGGTCTACAGCGATGTCGAGGCCCTCCGCGGCGATCTGGTTTGGCTGGAGGCCAACGGTTTCACCGCACCCACGGGTGGCGAGGACACATGTGGCGGCGTGCATGGCGGCTACCCGTCGCTGGCGGACCCGGCCGTCTTTCGCCGGGTGTTCACCCTGCTGCGCCACATCCTCAGGCACCCCTTCGACGCTCCGTCCGGCGGGGGCTCCGGCAGCGGAATCCCGCTTTATCAGCACCTGATGCATCGCCTCAGGGACATCGAGGGCAGCTATAGGAGCGATCAGGAAGCCGTGCTGCGCAACGACCTGCGCCATCTGCTGCAGCCCTATGGCTTCAACCCGGAGATCAGGGGCCGCCCCGACAGCAACCGCCAGGGCTATGCGATCGGCACCGCCTTGCTCTCGGCCGATCAACTGCTGGAGGTGCACAGCCTGCTCAGGGCCTCGATGGAGCGCCTCAGCGATGCCTCGCAGAAGCCCTTGCTGCTGAGCCTGGAGGAGCGGCTGCGCCGATCCGGGCTGCTGGAGGGTGGCACCGGCCAGCGCAACCATGGCCGCCGCGCCCTGGCCCACCGCTCCTTCACCGAGGAGCGCAGCGGCACCCTGGCGGCCCGCGATCAGAGCGAACGGATCGAGCGGGCGATCAAGGAACGCCGCCGCGTGCGCTTGCGCCACCTGCCCGATGTCGTCACCGACGCGCAGAAGAAGCAGGGCCACGACGGCAGCTTCCGCGCCTGGCCGCTGCAGCTGCTGTTTCACAACATCAGTTGGTACCTGTGGTACCTGGCCTTCGAGTTCGACGCCAGCCGAGCGTGCCATTCCTTCGCCCTACCCCGCCATGGAGCACCGGCTGATCACCCCGTCCCAGCTGGCCCTGTTCCGCCGCAGCCCGGTGATCGGCGCCTGGTGGGAGGAGCTGGAGGCCCAGAACTTGTTCCAAGGGGAACGCCCCGCCGTCACCAGCCTCGATCAGCGGCTGTTCGACTCGGGCCTGGAGCACGGGCGGGTGCTGATCGAGCGCCTGGAAGCCCAGGGCCACGCGTGGCGAAGCTGCCGGGCCGTGGACGGGCTTCCCCGTTGCCGCGCTCAATCGGGCCCCCATCAGTCGAGCTGGGGGCTCCGGTTGATGCTCTCGGGCTGGCGGTAGAGCTCCTTGAGCAGCTGGTAGGCCTCATTCAGCCGTCGCATCGCCTCGTGGGAGCCGCCCGCATCCGGATGGGTGCGCTGGGCCATCTCGCGATACGACTCCCGGATCTGGGCCAGGGTCACCCGGCGCCCCAGTTCCGCAGGAATCCCGAGCAGTTTGAGGGCACCCTGCAGGGTCATCGTCTGCTCCAGGGTCTGGAAGGAGGTGCCGCGGCGGCGGCGCCGGAACCGCTGCACGAAGCGGTGAATCAGGCTCGGGATTCGCAGCGCCAGGCTGCCGGCACTGAAGGGATCCTCGATCACCCCGGCCGTCACGATCACGCGATCGAACTGGGCCGGCTCCTCACACCAGCCCTCGACCAGCTCATGCATCAGGCTGCAGGCCGCCGACCAGGTGAATGGCCGGCCCTCCACGGGTTCGGCCTGGGGCCAGATGTCGTGGGCCAACCAGGTCATCGCCGCCTCCAGAACCGCCTCGCTCGCCTCGGTTCCGTAGAGGCCGATCCAGTGATCGCGGGCCGTCTGCACGGCCAGCTGGGCTGTCTCCTCCCCGAGTCTGGGGAAGGTGGCGGCGACCGCTCCCTCCGACGGGCGGCTTTCAAGGCTGCGGCGCAGTTCACTGGTGCGTCGACGCACAAAACCCGGCAGATCGATGCCGCCGCCACGGGTCACCCCCCGGGGCCGGGCTTCATGGCCGCCGCGGCCGCCGCTGGCGGGTTCGAAGTTGGCGCTCAGCGTATCGAGATCGCCCCGTTCCACCAGCACCAGGGCCCCCTGTTCATCGAGATCCGACTCCAGATCCGACTCCAGATCCGACTCCAGATCCGACTCCAGCTCCGGGTTGTCCGCCGCCAGGGTCTCTGCGGCCGTCGCCTGCTGATCGTGATCATCCCCCGGAAAGAGGCTCTCGAACAGCCGCTCGAGCACATCGCCGCGGTTGCGCAGCCCCCACTCCCGTTTGAGCGCATCGAGATGGTCGATCCTCTTGCTGGAGAGTTCGACGCTGAGCCGCCTGCGGCCCTCCCGGGACCTTTCAGCCACGCTGGACCTCTGGCGATGGACTGGGCGGGAATGGCGCCTTCACGGCGACGTCTGCGGTGGTTCGGACATGGGGCCGGGATCCGGCGCGGCGGTTTCGCCGTCAGTTGTTGGACCAATGCCGCATGATCTTCTCCTGGGCTTCCACGGCCTGACGGTAGCGATCCACAAGGGGGCTGTCCCGCGATTCCCCCTCTCCCTGCCACCGGCTCAGCCGCCTCGGTTGGGGGATCAGCAGATCGGCCCTGCCGCCGCCAGCGGATCGCTGACGCAGGGTCGATGGAGGCCGCAGCGGCGTGGTGCCGGAGGCACTTCCCAGCTGGCGGGGGGGCCGCAGCGGCTGGGGGGAGGAGCGGCGGGCCTGGTTGCCCCGGGACCCCTGGAGGCGGCCCGCTGGAGCCTGGGACCGCCGCGGGAGCGGCGTTGCTGCCGCGACCCTTGCTGCCGGGCTGCTGCGCCGCCCCGGCCGTTGCGCCTGACTCAGGGCTGGGGGCGCCTGCAGCGGCGGCGGTGGCCGCAGCGGGCTCTGGGGCAGGACCTGCTGCTGCTGCAGGCGGTCCTGCTCGCGGATCTGGGCCAGCTGGACCTCGCTGATCACGCTGAGCAGATGGCCTGGGGTCGCATCGGCGGGGTAGACGAGGCTGAGCCGCACCGTCTGAGGCCTATCGGCCTGGAGCTCCAGGCTGGTGAGGGTCAGGCTCTCACCGGAGCGCAGCCCCACGTGCACATCCTGCTGGCCCTGGGGGGTGCGGATCTCGATCGAACCCCGGAAGGCCGTATAGGTTCGGCCCTGGCTGTCGCGGGGGTGGCTGAGCACAAGGGCATAGGTGCCCTGACCCTGCAGGTGCAGATCGATGTCGAAGCGGACCCCATAGGTGCCGACGTTGTCCAGGGAGGAATCGACCATGCGGCTGATCAGGGGATTGACCTGCACCTCGCCGCTGCCGAAATCCGTGCGCACGGTGCTGGTCAGGGGCACATGCAGGGGGCCGGAGCGTTGCAGGTCATGGCTGAGGCTGGCGCTGTAGGCATCGCCAAGGGCCACCCCGCCGACCCTGGAGAACACCGCACGGTTCTGGATGGCGTCGAGCTGCTGCAGGTAGGTGCGCCCCGGGGCAAGCCGGCGAGCGTCCAGGGTGGCCAGCACGCTGGTCCGATCCCCCGGGGATGGGGCAGCCACCACCGCCATCGTGAACGGACCATCGCTGTGGCCGCGCAGCAGCGCATTGGCCACGCCCAGGGCCGGTAGCTTGGTGGAGAACAGCACCACCCGATCCCGCGGCGGAATCACCACCTCCTCGCTGAGGCGTCCATCGAGCCGCCCCCGCAGCAGCTGCACGGCGGTGGCATCGCCGGGGCCGGTGTTCCAGGGGCGGGGCCCGAGGGGTTTGACCCCCATCAGGTTGTCGCCCAGGTAAGGGGCCTCGAAGCTGTTGCGCACGGCGCCACTCTCGAAGCGGATGCGCACCGGCCGATCGCCCGGATTGGTCAGAACGGCGGCGAGTTCAAGCTCCCGCCGCTGGCCGGCAGCGACGAATCGCTCGCCGGGGGGTGGTGCGTACTTGTGATGCAGGTGCAGGCCGAAGGGGCCCTGGAAGCGGTAGGTGGCGTTGGGCAGCAGCTCTCCGGTCTCGGCCGCCTGGGCCGCACCCTCACCGGTGTCGATCAGGATGCCGGGTCCGTGGACCTCCTCGGGCTGGTTGGAGTGGAGCACCGGCACGCGGTTGAACTGACCGCGCAGCGGTCGGGCTGCCATGCCGCCGAGCAGGGCCACCTCGGCGGCCAGGCCCGCCGCCGGCAGGAGCAGCAGCCAGGCGGCCCCGAAGGCCAGGGGCCAGCCCCATGGGGATTTGCGGTGGGCCTGGGGCACGGGGGGACGGGGAGGGGCTGGCGGGGGCGGGGGCGAGACAGGCCAGGCGGGAGCTGGGGTTGACCCGGCGGGGGGAAGGAGGCGAAGCCGCCGCAACAGGGGCGGCTCCTGGATCGGGACAACGGGCGCCTGTGGCCCGGGGTTGCGGCGATCGGTGGATTCTGCACCGGCATCGCTGCACCTGGGTTGCGCTGGGGTGGGGATCCGCCGGCCCGACAGCCCCGCGGCAGGGGTTGCCCTCGCTAGAAACAGGCCCAGTTCGGCAGTTCCCTCCCGTGTTTCCCTTTGGTTGCAGCCCGGCCCTCGATCCCCGGACCGCCTGGAGCCAGCATCAGGCCCACAAACTGCGCCTGCTCACCGCCTGGCGCGATGCCACCGAGCGCCGTCTGGCTGCCCTCGATGCGGCGATCAGCACCCTGGAGAAGCAGATCGCCCGCGATACCCCCGGCCCGATCGACTGAGGCACCGCCGCGGCTCCAGCTGCCAGCGAGCTGGTGGCGCAGGCGGTCCAGCCCCCGCTGCACCAACCGTTGCACGGTCATCGGACTCAGCTTCAACTGTCTCGCCACCGCCCGGTAGCTCTGGCCGGCGAGCACCACCTCTTCGATCACCCGCCGCTCCCGCAGCTCCAGGCTCGCCAGGAGCACCTCGGCTCCGACCCTCTGGCCAGGGGGCCTGCCGGATTCGGGCTCATCGGTCGGCGGGGTGGAGATCAGCTCCTCATGCTCGGGTAACAGGGCCATCGGTCGATTGAGCCTCTGCTGGCGAAGCAGCAGACCGGCCTCCTCGTCGCCGATGCCCAGGGCCTGCAGCTCGCTGTTGAGGGTTGTGGTGGCCGGGTGCCTGGCCTCGAGCCGCTGCCGCTGAAGGCGCAGCATCTTGTCCTGGAGTTCAGCCTGGCGCCGGGGCAGGCGAACCGCCGGGGCACAGTCGCGCAGATGGTGCAGGATCGCGCCGCGGATATGGGGGCGGGCGAAGGCCTCGAAGGGTGTCCCCTGGCTGCGCTCATAGCGTTCGGCGGCCCGGATCAGCCCCAGCAGGCCCACCTGGATCAGGTCCTCCAGCGGCTCGCTGGTGCAACGGCAGTAGTGAACGGCCAGGGGCCGCACCAGGGCGCGGTGACGCTCCACGAGCCGGTTGCGGCGCTCCAGGGCGGTGCGGTAGCGCAGCCGCCGGCCCATGCCGGAGGGGCCATCGCTGCGGGTGGGTGTCTGGAGGTGGGCCAAGGGGCCCGGGGCCGGGATCGTGGCCGTCGGCGCTGAGCCTTGGAGGGAGTTGGCCATGGTGAATGCTGTTGAGGAGTGGATGGAAAGGTGGATGGAGAAGCGGCTGGGGAACAGCGGCTGGCGAATCGCGGTTGGCGGATAGCGGTTGGGGACCAGCGGTGCTGGCGGCAGCAGCGCTGGCGGCTGTTGGCCTTGCCGGTTGGGGGCGACGGAACCGGCCCGTCTCCCCTCTTCAGAAAGCGGCCAAAGCCCTGGGCTACGCAACCGTGAAACCACGGAATCCGGCTTCGCTTCCCCCATCCCGCGCGGCATCCCCCGGGGGGCCTGGGTGCCCTCCGCCGTGGAGCGTTGCCGGGCCGGGGGAGGCGCTTCCTTCAGTCCACGGCAGCGGCAAGAGCCGGCGGCGGTCGGTGGCCTTGCAACGGCCGGCCGAGGGCTGCAGGGCTGCAGGTCTGGCACCCTGGGCCCGCGCCCGACCCTGGGCCCGACTCTGGCCACGGCCCGATCGCCCTCAGCCAGCCGCGAGGATCCTTCCCTCCCCTTCGGCCGCCACGGCCGTCAGCAGGGCCCAGGGGCCGTGCCGCTCCAGCCAGCTGCGGTCGGAGCGCTCCGTGCTCAGCAGGAAGCCGGCGAAGCCGAGGGCATTGATGCTGAATCCCGCCTCATGCTCTCGCCGTCGCCGCACGGTCAGAAACCAGCGGTCGTCGAACAGCAGGTTGTAGGGATGGCGGGGGCGTCCGTCCCGCTCCGGGCTGCCCAGGTCCAGATCGGCGCCATGCAGCCGGTAGAGCTCCGCCAGGTCGCTGCCGTCCCCGCCATCGGGCCGCCGGCTGAGGCGGTAGGCCCAGGGCCAGGGCTTTCGCTCCCCCCGCAGCTGGGCTTCGAGCAGGGGGGCCAGGGGGCAGCTGCTTTCGCCAACGCGGCGGGGCAGCACCTGCAGGTGGCGATGGGGTTGGCTGGCACCGGCACTGGCCTCACTGTTGAAGAACCACAGCCCGCCGGTGTCCGCCGCCACCGTCGCCACCGCATCCCAGTCGGCGGCCTCCAGCCAGCCGTCCTGGGGCTTCCAGCTCTGGCTGATCACCAGCAGGTGGTTCGGCTGGACCGGGTATTTGTTGAGAAGCAGCACATGGCTCTCGCCCAGCAGGCCCACCTCCAGGGGCCGGTCCCAGGGGAGGAAGGGGTTGGGCTTGGGACCCTCGGCCCGCAGGTGGCGGGGTGTGCGCGAGAGCAGTTCGCGCAGCACGAAGGGATGGAGGTCCGGTGGGTTCAGCACGCGGGTTTGCAGCGGCACCAGGGCCCCACAGGCGAGGGCTGTCCTGGAAACCAGGGCGGCCTGCCCCAGCCAGTGTTCAGCCCGCACCGGCCTGGAGGCGGGCCAGGGAGGCCCCCTGGTAGTAGCGGCCGAGGATCTCGTTGTAGCGAAGGCCCTGTTCCGCCAGCTGCTGCGCTCCGGTCTGGCTCATGCTGGCACCGAGGTGGCCGTGGGCTTCCTCGACGATCTGCTGGGTGGCGGCGTAAAGGCTCTCGACGATGCCTCCCTGGTAGCTGAGGATCACCCCCTGGGTGCTGGCGGTGGCCCCTCGGGTGGCGCTGCTGACGCTGCTCAGGCCCTCATAGTTCTGCCAGCGGGTGGTATCTCCCAGGTGCCACTGGCTGTCGGCGGGGCGGGCCATGTGGGCCAGGGCGTAGGAGCGGGCGGCCACGGCCTGGGCGCGGAGGGCCTCCGGATTCCAGGAGCTGGGCATCTCGCCGCCCACCACCGAGGCCACATAGGTTTCGAGGGGCAGGTGGTTGATCACCTGCACGCCGGCCGCGGCCCGCAGGATGCGGAAGCGGCCTTCGTAGGCGCGATCGGCGCTGAGCAGGGTGGAACCGGGGCCCGGTTCGAGCCACACCTCCGAGGCCTGGGCCAGATAGGTGCCGGGATCGGGGCGTTCCTGGGCGGAGCCCTGGCGCAGCAGGCGACCATCCCGGTCGAGCAGGCGCCAGGAGCCCGTGGCCCCGAACCCGGGGCTGGCCGGCAGCTTCAGCAGGGCCACGCGGATCTCCAGGGCCACGGAGGGACCCTGCTCCGGTTCGGCAAGGGCGCCCTGCCGCGTTGGAGCGGCTTCGGCCCGGTGGGCCTGGATCTGGGGGGTGCTGGCCGGGGCTGGGGTGGCCGGTGCTGGGGGGGGGGAGGCGGCGTTGAGGGTCGCCGCGGGTTGGGGCGTGGCGATCAGGGCGTCGAGAAGTTCGCGGTCCGCCGGCCGGAGACCGGGGCGGAGCAGGGCCTGGGCCCCCACCCCGGCGCCAACGGCCAGGGCTGCCAGGGGAACGCTGATCAGCACCGGGTGGCGCTGGATCAGCTGGATCACCCGCAGCGGGTCGCTGTGCGCCAGGCGCTCCAGAGCGCCGCCGAGTCGCTGGCTTCGCCGTCGCAGGGCGCGCAGGCCGGAGCGGCTGGCCCGTCCGAGCCGGTGCGCAGGATTCCATCCCATAGGAGATGCCCGGATCCCAATAGGCGGATCATGCCGGAGGATGCGGCCTCGCAGACCATCCCCCCCGGACGGTCGGAACATTGCCAGCCCACGACCCGGGGGCGTCCGAGCCGCTCCTGCCACCAGGGGGCCACCAGGGCGTGGGCCGATCCGGTGACCGGATCCTCGGCGATGCCGAGCCCCGGGGCGAAGAAGCGCAGCTGATAGTCCGCCGCCTCACCCTCCAGCCGCGGGACCCTGGGGCCGCTGGCTGAACCGGCCAGTTCTGCTGGGGCCAGGGTGCCCTGGGCACCGTCCCCCGCCAGGGCCTGCATCAGCACCAACCCGTTGCCCAGGGGGCCCTCCAGTTCGGCGGCCGGACAGGCCAGGCCCTCCAGGTCGGCCGTGGCTGGCAGCAGGGCGACGCTGTACCCCAGGGCTGACGTCCAGAAGGCCTGCGCCGGCCCCAGGCCGTGGCGGTGCAGCAGGGCCTGCAGGGGGGGCGGTGGCTTCTGGGGGTCCAGGCCGGGTGAGGGCAGCAGCAGCGATCCCCAGCCTGGGCGATCCGGGTCGAGGGCCACCTCCAGCACGCCGCTGCGGCTGTGGAAGCCCGTACCCTCCCCGGGCCGCAGCCGACCCCAGTGGCCCAGGGCGAGAAGGGCGGCGAGGGTGGCGTGACCGCAGAGGTTGACCTCGCAGCTGGGGGTGAACCAGCGCAGCAACCAACCCACCTCCGAATCCAGCAGGAAGGCGGTCTCCGACTGGGCCAGGCTGCGGGCGATCCGCTGCATCCAGGCGGCCTCCATCGGTTCGCGCAGCAGCAGCACGGCGGCCCCGTTGCCCGCACCGGCGGTGCTGCTGAAGGCCTCCACCAGCACCGCCGGCAGGCCCGTTCGCTCAGGGGCCATCGCCGTTCTCCGGTCGCGGATCGCGGTCCATCAACGCCCGCACCGCCCCCATGGCGTCCACCTGACGGTCGAGCAGCCGCACCACCTGTTCGCAGATCGGCAGCCTTAACCCCAGGTTCTGGGCCAGGGTGAGGGTGGCCCGGGCCGTGCGCGGTCCCTCCACGGTGGCGCCGATCCTGGCCAGGGCCTCCGCCTCATCGAGGCCGGTGGCCAGCAGGGAACCGCAGCGCTGGTTGCGGCTGAGGCTGCTGGTGGCGGTCGCCAGCAGATCCCCCAGGCCCGCCAGCCCGTAGAGGGTGGCGCTCTGGCCCCCGAGGGCCTCCAGCACCACGCCGATCTCGGCGAGGCCGCGGCAGAGCAGGGAGGCCCTGGCGTTGGCCCCCAGACCCAGGCCGTCGCTGACGCCGGCAGCCAGGGCGATCACGTTCTTGAGGGCCCCCGCCGCTTCGGTGCCGATCGGATCGCTGTTGGTGTAGAGCCTCAGATTGGCCGTGCGCAGCTCCGCCTGCAGCCTTGCGGCCAGGGCGGGATGACGGGAGGCGATCACGCTGGCGGCCGGCAGGCCGCGATCGAGTTCATCGGCCAGATTCGGGCCACTCAGCACCGCCACGGGCCGATCGCCCAGCTCCCGCAGCCAGAGTTGGCTGGCGGTGCAGAGGCCGTCGGGATCCACCCCCTTGCTGCAGCTGAGCAGGGGAAGGTCCGCCGGCCAGTGGGGGGCCAGGCTGCGGGCCAGGTCGGCAACCGCCGCCATCGATACGGCCACCACCACCAGATCGCAGTCGCCCAGGAGCTCCCGCGGGTCGCCCCCATCCCGTCGCGACCAGGTGCGCAGCGCATGGCCCCGCTCTCTCCAGAGCCGATCCAGCGTGCTTCCCCAGGCGCCCCGGCCGATCAGGCTGATGCGCAGCGCCATCCTTCCTCCGATGCCCTCGGGGGATCCCGCCGGGCCGTTGCTCATGGTGGAACTGCCATCATGCGCCATCTGCCGCAACCCCCTTGAGCCCCTCCCCCGCCAGCACCCTGAGCCAATGGGTCGGCCACGGCCTGGTGGTCGGCCTGGGGGGGATCGGCCAGGCCCTGGTGGATGCCCTCGGCAAGCAGGCCCCGGGGCTGGAGGTGCACAGCGCCGGGCCCCACCGCGGCGATCACCGGCTCGATCTCTGCAGCGACGCCAGCCTGGCGGCGTTCGTGGCGGAGCAGGGCCCCCGGCTCCAGCCGCTGCGCCTGGTGGTCTGCACGGCTGGCCTGCTCCATGGCGAGGATCTGCAACCGGAGAAGAGGCTGGCCCAGGTGCGGCGGCAGGCCCTGGAGCGCAGCTTTGCGGTGAATGCCTTCGGACCGCTGCTGCTGGCCCAGGCGCTGGAGCCCCTGCTTCCCCGGGACCAACCGGTCCATTTCGCCTGCCTGTCGGCGCGGGTGGGCAGCATCGGCGACAACCGACTCGGGGGCTGGTACGCCTACCGGGCGGCGAAGGCGGCCCAGAACCAGCTGCTGCGGACCCTGGCCCTGGAATGGCGGCGGCGGCTGCCCCTGGCCACGGTGACCCTGCTCCATCCCGGCACCACCGCCACCGGTCTGTCGCAGCCGTTCCGCTCCGGTGTGCCGCCGGAGCGTCTGTTCAGCCCGGAGCGGGCGGCTCGGCAGCTGCTCCAGGTGATCGAGGGCCAGACGCCCGAATCAAGCGGTGCCTTCCTGGCCTGGGATGGTCAGCCGATCCCCTGGTGAGGACGGTGCCGCCGGGCCTAGGGAGCGGCATGGCGCTGCAGGATTTCCAGGGGGATCACCTCCAGCGTTCCCTGTTCACAGGCCTCGAGCCGGACCGGCGGCGCCATGCCGTCCTCATAGGCCTCCAGCCAGCGGCTGGCGCAGACGCACCAGGCATCGCCCGGGCGGAGGCCTGGAAAGCCCCAGGCTGGCGCGGGAGAGCTGAGGTCGTTGCCCTGGGCGCGGGTGTAGCTCAGGAAGGCCTCGTTGACCACACAGCAGACCGTGTGCCGCCCCAGATCGGCGGGATCGGTCTGGCAATAGCCGTCGCGGAACCAGCCGGTGAGGGGTGCGCAGCTGCAGAGCTTCAGGCTGCCCCCCAGGACATTGCGGGCTGTGACGGCCGTGGCCTGCTCGGAGGCGGGTTCATCCGGGGCAGAGGTCATGGTGAGAAAGGAGAGACGGGCGGGTGAGTCTGAAAGAGACGGGCACAAAAAGCTGACGGGGAGTTGACGGATTCCGGGGGGTAGGCGTTAAAGGTCTTTCATCCAACCCGACCCCCGTCCAAGCGCGCGCCCTTCATGATCTGGGATTTCACCGAGGATGCGGCCTTTCTGGCCCTCTGCGACGCCTACAAGGAAAGTGGTGAACCCTCCGCCATGGAGTTCCTCGCCCATGGCGAAGGTGCGTTCCACTTTCAGGAGCTCTGCCAGAACGCCGCCGGCGAGGGCATGGACCTCAGCGACTCCGACGACCTGGAAGACTTCCAGCAGGAGGTGATCGATTCCCTCGAACAGCTCTGCTCCTGATCCGCTGCGGTTCCCCGCCGGGGGAACCGCCCGGGTGCGGGCTCAGCCGTAGAAGAAGGCCACCTCTTTCTCCTTCAGCCCCTCCCAGCCTGCCTGCTGCAGCCGGGCATCGAGGGTGGCCTGGTCGAAATGCTTGGCGCCGGTGCGCACGATGCGGTTGCGCATCGATTTCTTCACGCCGCTGCGGGCGCGGGCATTCTCCAGGGCCATCACCTCGTTGTAGAGGGCGAGCATCGGCTCGGGAAGCGGCGTGCCGTCGAGATCGAGGCCTGCGGCGATGGCGTCATCGACGCCAGAGGGTCCGGCAATCGCCATGGGGAGCTGGGTGGAAAGGCAAGAGCCTGCCACGGCCGGTGGGGCCTGCGCTTGGTGCTGGCTGCTGTGGCAGGCCAGGGACGCAGGGAATGGACCCCCGGGGCGGGGGGATCGCTTGCGGCAGGCCCCGGCTCGATGACCCCTCAGGCTCCGTGCGGCCTGTCAAGCGGATCGATGGCCGCCTCTCCGCGGATCCCCTGAGGCCGCCGCTGTTGAGCAGGGCGCGGGCTCAGGGGCTGGTCCGGGGCTTGGTGGTTCGGGTGATCGTGGTTCGGGTGATGGCGATCCCTGGCCCCGGGCCACCTCCCTCAGGCGCTGAAGTAACGGGCCCGGCTGTGCAGGGCCACCAGGGCCGTGGTGCTCTGTTCCGGCTCGAGCTGGTCGCTTTCATCCATGCGCAGTCCGATCCGTTGGGCGCCGAGCCAGGCCAGTTGCTGGCGTGAGTCGCCCACATTCGGGCAGGCCGGATAGCCGAAGGAATAGCGGCTGCCGCGGTAGCGCTGGGCCAGCACGTCCCGGAGCGCCATGTCGCGGGGATCGGGCCAGCCCAGCTCGCGGCGGATGCGGGCATGGACCCATTCGGCGAGGGCTTCGGCCATCTGCACCGCCAGGCCATGGAAGTAGAGATAGTCGCTGTAGCGGTCGGCGCTGAACAGCTCGCGGGCGTACTGGGTGGCCTTCTCACCCATGGTCACCGCCTGCATCGGCAGCACATCGCTGGGGCGGCCAGGACCCGGACCGACGGGTTCGAGGTCGTTGTAGAAGTCAGCGATGCAATAGCGATTGCCGGCCCGTTGGCGCGGCAGCTCGAAGCGTCCGAGCAGGCCCTGGGCCATCGACGGCGCCGCCAGGGGCTCCATCCCGGCCGGATCGAACACCAGCACCGCGTTGCCCTGGCGTCCGCAGGGGAAGTAGCCGTAGGCCACCCTCGGCGTCAGCAGCCCCTCGCTGAGGCAGCGCTCCATCCACTCCGCCAGCACGGGTTCGGCCTTGGCGGCGAGCATCGCTTCGTAGTCGTCGCGACTCTGCTGTTGCGCCTTGCGCAGCTGCCACTGGCCGGCGAAGAGGGCCTGGCGGTCGAGATAGGCGAACACCTCCTCCAGGTTGATCTCCGTCTCATCCAGCACCCGCGAACCCCAGAACGGGGGCACGGGGGAGGGTTCGGCAGCGACCGCTTCGGAGCGGTGGTCGTTGGTCGCTGCGGCGCTGCCGTTCGCCGCCGCCAGGGTCTCGGCCGGTTCCGCCGTCGCAGTGGCTGGGGCCGCGGCGGACTGGCCGTCATCAGGCTCGCCCGCTTCGCTGCTGGCCAGGCCCAGGCCTTCGGGAGCGCCATCGAGGAAGCCGAGGCGATCGTCCCAGCGGCCAGCGGCCTTGGCCTCCATCAACCCATCCATGAAGCGCAGATCGGCGAAGGCATCGCGGCCGTAGATCACCTGACCCTCGTAGGCCTGCCGGCAATCCCCATGCACGAAACGGGGGGTGAGAGCAGCACCGCCGAGGATCACCGGAACGTGGATGCCGGCCTGGTTGAAGCTGATCAGATTCTCCTTCATAAACGCGGTGGATTTGACCAACAACCCACTCATCGCGATGCAATCAGCCTGATGGAGTTGCTGGGCTTCGATGATCGCCTCCACGCTCTGCTTGATGCCGAGGTTGATGACTTGATAGCCATTATTGGTGAGGATGATGTCGACAAGGTTCTTGCCGATATCGTGCACATCGCCCTTGACGGTGGCGATCAGAAACTTGCCTTTACCCGCGCTGGTCTCTCCATTCTCCTGCTTCTCCATGTGGGGTTCAAGGAAGGCGACGGCGGCCTTCATCGTTTCGGCGCTTTGCAGCACGAACGGCAACTGCATCTGTCCGGAACCGAACAGATCGCCTACCACCTTCATGCCGTCGAGCAGGAAGGTGTTGATGATCTGCAGGGGTGGGTAGCTGGTCAACGCCTCATTCAGGGCTGATTCCAGGCCGATCCGCTCGCCATCGATGATGTGCTGCTTGAGGCGCTCCTCGACCGGTAGATCGGCCAGGGATGGTCCCGACGCCCTGGCCTCCTTGGCCGACACCCCTTCGAACAGGGTGGTCAGGGAGGTGAGGGGGTCGTAGCTGCAGATGCCGTTCTCGAAGCGGCGACGGTCGTAGATCAGATCGCGGCAGACCTGCTGGTGCTCCTCGCTGATCTTGACCAGCGGCAGGATCTTGGCCGGGCTGACGATCGCCGCATCCATGCCGGCCTGGCAGCAATCGTGCAGGAAGACGGAATTGAGCACGATCCGCGCCGCCGGCGAGAGGCCGAAGCTGACGTTGCTGACCCCCAGCACCACATGCACACCCGGCAGCTCATTGCGAATCCGGCGAATCGCTTCGACCGTGGCAGCCCCGTTGAGGCGATCCTCCTCAATACCGGTCGAAATCGGCAGGGCGAGGGGGTCGTAGAAGATTTCGTGGGCCGGGATGCCGAATTCCAGAGCGTCGCGATAGGCGCGCTGGGCGATGGCAAATTTGCGCTCGGCGCTGCGCGCCATCCCCTCCTCATCGATGGTGCCGATCACCACACCGGCGCCGTAGGAACGGGCCAGTTCAAGAACGCGGAAGAAACGTTCATCGCCATCCTCATAGTTGGTGGAGTTGAGGATGCACTTGCCGCCAGCCACCTTGAGGCCGGCCTCCATCTTCTGCCATTCGGTGGAATCAAGCATCAGCGGCAGGTTGACATTCGTCACCAGCCGACTGACCAGTTCCTTCATGTCGCGCTCGCCATCGCGGCCGACATAATCGACATTCACATCGAGAACATGGGCATTCTCCTTGACCTGGTTGCGACCCACGGCCACCAGACCATCCCAGTCCTCGTCGGCCAGAAGTTCACGCACCTTCTTCGAGCCGCTGGCATTGAGGCGCTCGCCGATGATCAGGAATGAATTGTCCTGGTGATAGGGGGTGATGCCGTAGATCGAGGCGGCCGCTGGCTCATAGCGCAGCGATGGCCGCGGTCCATCGGTCTCTGTTCGATGGGCAGCGTCAGCACCGCGCACCGGACGCTCGGCGGGGTGGAGTTCGGCAGCCAGTTCAGCCAGGGCGCCGATGTGGGCCGGGGTGGTGCCGCAACAGCCGCCGATCACCTGCACGCCGAGGTCTTCAACGAAGTGCAGCAGTTGCATCTTCATTTCCACCGGTGTCAGCCGGTAGTGGGCCACACCACCGATGTTCTCGGGCAGGCCGGCGTTAGGGATGCAGCTCACCACGAAGGGGCTATGGGCACTGAGGTAGCGCATGTGCTCCTTCATCTGCTCCGGTCCGGTGGCGCAGTTGAGGCCGAGCACATCGATTCGGAAGGGCTCAAGAATCGCTACGACCGCGGCGATATCCGACCCCACCAGCATCGTGCCGGTGGTTTCCATCGTCACGCTGACCATCAACGGCCGGCGCTGGCCGGCCTCGCTGAAGGCCTCCTCAATGCCCTGGAGTGCGGCCTTGATCTGCAGTACATCCTGGCAGGTCTCGACGATGAAGAGATCGACATCGCCGGCGAGCAGGCCGGCAGCCTGCTCGCGGAACGAAGCCTTCATCGTGTCGAAATCGATGTGACCGAGCGTAGGAAGTTTGGTGGTGGGCCCGATCGACCCCGCCACAAACCTTGGCTTCTCGGGGGTGGAGAACGCATCGGCCATCTCGCGGGCCAGTTCGGCGGCGCGTTTGTTGATGGCGTAGGCCTGATCCTGCAGGTCGTATTCCGCCAGCACGATCGAGGCGGCACCGAAGGTGTCGGTCTCGATCACATCAGCCCCCACCTCCAGAAACTGGCGATGGACCGCCTGCACGGCGTCCGGCCTGGTGAAGACGAGATTTTCGTTGCAGCCCTCCAGGGCCGGACCGCCGAAGTCGTCGGCGGTGAGGTTCATCTGCTGCAGCGAGGTGCCGGTGGCTCCGTCGAAGACCAGCACCGGCCTGGAGGGGGCGTGGAGCCGCTCAAGGAAACCGACCCGGCCGGTGATGGTGGCGGTCATCAGGATGCGAGGCGAATTCGGGTCACCCAATGCTCATAGTCGGGATCGCGGCCGAGCGTGATCGTGGTCAGACGGTCCCTCAGCCTCTCCATCACCGGCCGGTGGGTGGGCAGATCGGTCGTCTCCAGCCGCCGGACCGGTGTCACCCTGGCGGCGGTGCCGCTGAGGAAGACCTCATCGGCGACGAACAGCTCGGTCTTGTCGACCGGTCGCTCCAGCACCGGGATGTCCATGGCTCTGGCCAGGTCGAGGATGCTGGCGCGGGTGATGCCCTCGAGAATGTCCTGGTCCACCGAGGGCGTGATCAGCACCCCATCGCGGACGATGAACAGGTTCATGCCGCTCGCCTCGCTCACCTTGCCGCGGCTGTTGAGCAGCAGGGCTTCGTCGAACCCGCTCTTCACCGCTTCCGTCTTGGCCAGGGAGCTGGTGATGTACGCACCGCTGATCTTGCCCCGCAGCGGCAGGGAGCGGTCCTCCTGGCGGGTCCAGCTGCTGAAGCGACAGCTGACGCCTTCGGGCGAGAGGTAATCGCCCATTTCGATGCCGTAGATCAGAAAATCGGTCTCCACATCGTGCAGCCGTGGCGAGATGCCCAGGCCGCAGGTGTAGACGAATGGTCGTAGGTAGAAGGGCTTGCGCGGCCGGTTGGCCTGCAGGAAGGCCTGGATGGCGCCGTGCACCGTCTCCTCGCTCAGCTCCGTCAGCAGCAGCCTGGCGCTCTGGGTGAGCCGACGGGCGTGGCGGTCCGCCCGGAACAGCAGCACCTCGTCCGGGTCGTCCGGATTGGGCAGGCCGCGCATGCCGCCGAAGGCGCCGGTGCCGTAGTGGAGCGCATGGGTGGCCACCGAAAGGGTGGCCTCGGCAAAGGGGACACAGGCTCCGCCGAACCAGGCATAGGGGAGGAATTGATGCATGGCGGCGGGTGCGGGCGCTGCGATCTTCTCACCGCACCCAGCAGGATGGGGCGATGCACAGACTGGCGGCGATACCGGGCCTGGATGATGGCTCCGGCGGCGATGGCCGGAGCGCGGCCTACGTGGAGCAGCCGCCGGCGCCGGTGCTGCTGCTCAGCAGCGCCGACACCGACCTGGTGGCCGTGGCGGCCCTGTTGCGGCAGCGGCCCGGCCTGCTGCCGGAAGAGCTGCGGGCCCTGAACCTGGCGGCCCTCGCCCACCCCGCGGTGATCGACCACTACCGCGCCACCACCCTGCCCGCGGCCCGGGTCGTGCTGGTGCGGCTGCTGGGGGGCCGGGGCCATTGGTCCTATGGGATCGAGCAGCTGCGGGCCTGGGCCGCGGAGCCGGATCCCCAGGGCCGCCGCCGGCAGCTGCTGCTCGTGGCCGGCACCGCCGAGCACGACGGGGAGCTGGCCGGGCTGGGCACCGTGCCGCCGGAGCTGGCGATGGCCCTGGGGAGCTGCCTGCGCCAGGGCGGCACCGACAACCTGCTGGCGGTACTGGCGGTGCTGGCCTCCCTGTTGCGGGGGGAGATGCCCGCTCCCCCCAGGGCCGTGGCGGCCCCCGATCCCCTGCCCCACGATTGGCGTCAGGAAGCGGGTCCCAGGGTGGGGGTGATCCTCTACCGCGCCCTGCTCCAGGCCGGCGACACGGCCCTGATGGAAGCCTGCCTGGAGGAGCTGCGCCGCCAGGGGCTCTGTCCCCGGGGGCTGTGGGTGAGCAGCCTGCGGGACCCGGCGGTGCAGCAGGGGGTGGGCGACCTGCTGGGGCGGGAGCAGGTCGATGCGGTGCTCTGCGGCACCGGCTTTGCCTCGGTGCAATTCGAGGAGGCCGGCCTTGGGGCACCCCTGTGGGATCAGCTCGGTGTGCCGGTGCTGCAGATGCTCTGCAGCGGTCGCTGCCGCAACGACTGGCAGGGCAGCGCGATCGGCCTGGGGCCCCTCGATCTCAGCCTGCAGGTGGCCCTGCCGGAGCTCGATGGGCGGATCGGCACCCGGGTGGGTGCCTTCAAGGAGCTGGCTGAGGCCAGCACCAGCCTGGCCACGGCCCTGCAGGAGCTGCGGCCGGAGCCGGAGCGGCTGGCCTGGATCGTGGCCCTGACCCACGGCTGGATCCGCCTGCGCCGCACCCCGGCCCGGGAGCGGCGGCTGGCCCTGGTGCTCGCCAACTACCCCACCCGTGACAGCCGGCTGGCCAATGGCGTCGGTCTCGACACCCCAGCCAGCACGGTGGCGATGCTGCACTGGCTGGCGGAGGCCGGCTACGACCTTGGCAGCGAGCCGCTGCCGCAGGATGGCGACGCCCTGATCCACCGGATGCTGGAGGGGCGCAGCAACGATCCCGGCAGCGGCCATCGCCGGCCCCTCTGCCATCTCAACCTGGCCACCTACCACGACTGGTATGGGGGCCTTCCCGGGGAGGGTCGGCAACGGCTGGAGCGGGTCTGGAGCGCCCCGGAGGCCGATGCGGGATTGGAGGCGGGCCCCGATGGTCCGGCCTTTGCGGTGCGGGGGCTGCGCTTCGGCAACGTGGTGGTCCTGATCCAGCCGGAGCGGGGCTACGACCGGGACCCCTCGCTCAACTACCACAGCCCCGATCTGCCCCCCACCCACGCCTATCTGGCCCAATACCTGTGGTTGCGCCAGTGTTTCGCCGCCCATGCCGTGGTGCATGTGGGCAAGCACGGCAATCTCGAATGGCTGCCGGGCAAGGGGGTGGGCCTCTCGGCCGACTGCTTCCCCGAGTGGGCCCTGGGACCCCTGCCGCATCTCTATCCCTTCATCGTCAACGACCCCGGTGAGGGCAGCCAGGCCAAGCGCCGCGCCCAGGCGGTGATCGTCGACCACCTCACCCCGCCGCTGGGCCGTGCTGGTCTCCACGGGCCGCTGCGCTCCCTGGAGGCGCTGCTGGATGAGTACTGGGAAGCGGTGCAGCTCGGCGGCGCAAGGGCCGGGGCATTGCGTCAGCAGCTGGCGGAGCAGCTGGCGGATCTGGATCTGCCGATGGCGAGCGGCCTCGCCGATCTGGAGGCGCGGCTGGATGCGGCCGATGGCTATCTCTGCGAGCTGAAGGAGGCCCAGATCCGCCTGGGGCTCCACCGCTTCGGCCAGCTGCCGGAAGCGGAGCTGCTCACCGAACTGCTTCTCTGTCTGGCTCGGGCGCCCCAGGCTGGTCGGCCGGGGCTGACCCAGGCGATCGCCCGCGACCTGGGTCTCGACTGCGATCCCTGGGCCGATCCGGAGGAGGAACCGCTGACGGAGGCGGATCGGCTGCGGCTCGGCGGCCCCGGGGCCGGGGCGGGCCTGAGGCGGGTGGGGGATGGGGTGGCCCTGCTGGAGGAGCGGGCCCTGGCGCTGTTGCGTCCCCTGGTTCTGGCTGGGGAGGGGGGCACGGATGGCTGGGCTGCTGCTGTGGGTTCCCGCACGGCGGGTTCCCGCTCGGTGGGTTCGCGGCCAGCGGCTGGCTGCGATGGTCCCGGCCCCGGGGAGGGTGGCGCTGGGGGGAGCGGTTTTGCTGGGCTCAGCGGCGCCGGCGAGCCTGGCCCCACGGCCATCGGCTCAGCAGCAGCGGCCGCCGCCGGCGGGCCCGGTTCGGGCCGGATCAGCCGGATCAGCGGGAGCGACCCTGGCTCCACGGCGTCAGGTTGGCCGTCATCGTCGGGATCGGAGGCGCCAGGCCCTTTCCTGCCCGGCCCCGCCAGTGCCGAGGCCCTGGACCATCTGCGCCGCGACCTGTTGCCCCGTCTGCGGCTCTGCGGCGAGGCGGAACGGCTCGCCTTCCTGAAGGGCCTGGAGGGCGGTCGCATCGCCGCTGGACCCTCCGGAGCCCCCAGCCGCGGCCGGCCGGATCTGCTCCCCACCGGCCGCAACTTCTACAGCGTCGATCTGCGCGGTCTGCCGACGGAAGCGGCCTGGGATCTGGGCCGGCGCAGCGCCGAGCTGCTGCTCGAATTGCATCGGCTCGATCAGGGCGAGGACCTGCGCTGCCTGGCCCTGTCGGTGTGGGGCACGGCGACGATGCGCAACGGCGGCGAGGACATCGCCCAGGCCCTGGCCCTGATGGGGGTGCGGCCGGTGTGGGATGGGCCGACCCGGCGGCTGGTGGACGTGGAGGTGATCCCCCTGGGCGTGCTGGGGCGGCCGCGGGTGGATGTGACCCTGCGCATCTCCGGCCTGTTCCGCGATGCCTTTCCCCAGCTGGTGGGCTGGTTCAACCGGGCCACGCGGCTGGTGGCCGGCCTCGGCGAGGAGGGGCCCGCCAATCCCCTGGCTGTTGCCGCCGCCCGGGAGGGGCGTTGGGGGCGGGTGTGGGGATCGGCGCCGGGGGCCTACGGCGCTGGCCTTCAGGGGTTGATCGACTCCGGCCAGTGGGAGGAGCGGGCCGATCTGGCCGAGGCCTACATGGGCTGGAGCCAGTGGCGCTACGACGGCGAGGCCCTGGTCGCAGGCGGCGGCGCCGGCGATCTGCAGGGGCACCTGGATCGGGAGGGGCTGGAACGGCGGCTGGCGACGGTGGAGGTGGTCCTCCACAACCAGGACAACCGCGAGCACGACCTGCTCGACTCCGACGATTACTACCAGTTCCAGGGCGGGCTCAGCGCTGCGGTCGAACGCCAGCGGGGCCAGGCCCCGGCCCTGTGGTTCGGCGATCACTCCCGCCAGGCCCGGCCGCGGCTGCACCGGCTGGAACGGGAGTTCGACAAGGTGATCCGCTCGCGCCTGCTCAACCCCCGCTGGATCGAAGCCATGGCTGAACATGGCTACAAGGGCGGTTTCGAGATGGCGGCCAGCCTCGACTACCTGTTTGCCTATGACGCCAGCACCGGCCGGGTACCGCCATGGAGCTACGGCGCCCTGAGCCTCACCTGGCTGGCCTCGGAGGCGGTGCTGAGCTTTCTGCGCCGCAGCAATCCCTGGGCCCTGCGGGACATGGCCGAACGGCTGCTGGAGGCGCACCACCGGGGCCTGTGGCGCGATCCGGACGCTGGCGAGATCGACCGGCTGAAGGCTCTGGTGCTGGAGAGCGAGGGTCTGATCGAAACCAGTTGACCGGGGGCCCCTGGCCAGTTGAGCGGGACTCTGGTCAGTTGAGCGGGACCCTGGCCAGGCCCGCAGCCTCCGCTCCGGGACAACGGAGGGCTGCGGGGTGCTCGGGGGTCGGCCGTGGGCTTCCGCTGGGTGGGTTCAGGCCTGCAGGTCCTTGGCCATGGCCTTGAACGGGTTGATGTCACCCGGCTTGCCGCCCGGTTGGCTGGTGCCGGGCTGGGGGGCAGCGCCATCGCCGCTGGCCTTGCGGGCCGCCGCCGGAGCCGCAGCGGGGGCATTGACCGCCACCGCTGCACCCTTCTTGCGCAGGTCGAGCTCCGCCTGGGACATCGGTTTGGCGAAGGTTTTCTTGACCGGCTTGGGCACGCCGCCGGTGAGATTCACCGTCGTGTCGTCGTCGGTGCTTTCACCGGCCAGGCCAGGGGTGCTGGCTTCGAGGCGGGCCTCCATCGAGGCCACCTCCAGGACGAGTTCCTTCTCGCCCGGGCTGTCGGCATTGCCGGGGAAGGTGTGGCGGATGCGATTGGAGCGGCGCATGAAAGCCACGTTGCCGAGGCTGCTGGAAGCGTCGGAATCGAGGAAGAAGGCGGACTCTTCCTGCTTCGGTTTTGAGACCGGTGCAGGCTGGTTGGTCTTCTCGGAAGCGCGGGAACCCAGGAGGCGATCGAACAGACCCATCGGCTGCAGGAAATCTGTCAGCAAACCCTAGCGGCCATGGAGGGCCAGACCGTGGGTGTCGGTGCCGCAACTCAGCAAAAGGCCACGATTAATCAGGTCCGCCGCGATCGCCTCACAGACCAGCGGCGTCGCCCGCCAGGTGGGCCCCATCGTGTAGTCGTAGAAGGCCTCGGCGCCATCGAGGCCCGCCTCCGCCGCCGCGGCGATCAGGCGGGGATGGGGCAGGCGATAGCGGGCCGGGTGGGCCAGCAGGGCCAGGCCCCCGGCCCCCCGGATCGCCTTCAGCACCGCGTCGACCCGCAGGGCCGGTCCCACGGCCGAATCCCCCTGGAGGTAGGGCTCCAGGGGGCCGGGGTCAGGGTTGATGCCGAGGCCCAGCACATGGACCAGGCATCCCTCCAGCAGGCAGCTGATCTCCACCCCGCGCCAGAGGGTCGGCACCGCCGCGCCGCTCCGGCGGTGTCGCTCCAGGGCCGCTTCGATCCGGTCGTGGGCGGCGAGGGTGTGATGGTCGGTGATCGCCAGGTGCTCCAGGCCGATCGTGACGGCCTGCTGGGCCAGCCGTTCCGGCGCCAGGCTTCCGTCGCTGCAGGTGGAATGGCAGTGGAAGTTGAACCGTCCCGGGCAGCTCTCCGGCCCCACCTGGCGCAACACCGCCGCCAGGGGGTGCTCCCTGGCCTCAACCCGCAGCATGGTCGCGCTCTCCGCCCTCGGCGGCGGCCGTGGCCGCCAGGCCTTCGGCTCGCAGCCGGCGCCAGCGGGCATAAAACTGAATCGAGGCCGCCATCGCCACCACCAGGGCCACCAGGAACCAGGTGGCGGCGCCGGTGGGGAACTGGTCCTTGAAAACCACCAGCATCACCACCACCACCAGGAACAAGGTGGGGAGTTCGTTGAGGGCCCGCAGCTGCCGGCCGCTCCAGAGGCAGCGACCGTCCTGGAGCCGACCCATCAACCGATAGCAGAAAGCGTGATAGGCCAGGAGCGCCAGCACCACGGCCAGTTTGGCGTGCATCCAACCCTGTTGCAGCCAGGCGGGATTGACCGAGAGCAGGCCGGCGGCCATGGCCACCGCCACCACCATGCCGGGTGTGGTGATGATGTTGGCCAGACGCCGTTCCATCACGGCATATTGCTCTTCGAAGGCAGCCCGCAGCGGCGGCTCCAGCTCGGCGGCCTCGCGGTGGTAGATGAACAGCCGCACCAGGTAGAAGAGCCCGGCGAACCAGACCACCACCCCGACGATGTGGAGGGTCTTGAACCAGAGATAGGCCTCCGGGGGCCAGGTCAGGGCCAGGGTCATCAGGCGGATGCTTGCTCGCTCAGGCTAGGGGGTTGGCTTCGCTTTTCTCGGCGGCAGCGGTGATCGGTTCAGCCAGGTGGGCGGCGGCGCTGGCCCGGATGGCGGCGAGCTCCGCCGGCTCCAGCCGGTCGAGCTGCTTGATCACCAGCGCCATGCGGGGGTTGGTGCGGAGCAGGTCGCGATGGCGGGCGAGGAAATCCCAGTAGAGGCTGTTGTAAGGGCAGGCGCGCGGTCCCTGACGCTGCTTGACGTCGTATCGACAGCCCTTGCAGTAGGTGCTCATGCGGTTGATGTAGTTGCCGCTGGCGGCATAGGGCTTGCTGGCGAGCACGCCTCCATCGGCGAAGAGGCCCATGCCGATCACGTTGGTCTGCATCACCCAGTCGTGGCCATCGATGAACTGGCGCTGGAACCACTGCGTCAGGGCCTGGGGATCGAGCCCGGCGATCAGGCCGTAGTTGGCCAGCACCATCAGCCGCTGGATGTGGTGGGCATAGCCGTTGGCGCGCAGCTCCGCCAGCACCGTGTCCATGCAGGCCATGCCGCTGCGACCCAGGTCCTGCAACCAGGGGGGAAGGGGTCGCTGGGCGGCGAAGTGGTTGCTGGCCGGGTAGGTGGGGCCGAGCCAGTGGTAGAGGCCGAAGGTGTATTCCCGCCAGCCGAGGATCTGGCGAATCACCCCCTCCAGGCTGGCCAGGGGGATGGCCGCGGGTTCACCGTTCGGCGGCTTGGCCGGTGCCGCGGTGCCGCCCTGCGGTTCGTCGCCCTGCGGCCCGTCGCCCTGCGGCCCGTCGTCGCCCTGCGGTTCGTCGCCGCCCTGCGGTTCGGCGCTGGGCGACGGGCCGCTCCAGGACTGGCGGCCAGCCTGCTCCAGGCGGCGGATCACGGCGAGCGGTTCGAGCAGGCCGAGGTTGATGTAGGGGGAGAGCAGCGAATGCCAGAGGGTGGGCTGGCCGCTGACCATCGCGTCCTGGTAGGGGCCGAAGCCGTGCAGGCGGGTGGCGATGAAGTGCTCCAGCACCTGGCCGGCCTGCTGGCGGGTCACCGCCCAGCCGAACGGTTCCAGTGCACCGGGCAGGGGTTCCAGGCCGGCGGCGGCCCGCTGGGCTCCGATCGCCTCCACCCGTTCGATCACGGCGCGGGTGATCCGATCGGGCTCGAACCACAGCGGTGGCGGTCCCTTCAGTCCCCGGACGGGGGGGCGGCGGTTGTCGTGGTCGTAGTTCCACTGGCCGCCGAGGGGGGTGGCGGCGCTGCCGCTGCCCTCCATCAGCACCCCGAAGCGGCGCCGTCCCTCCCGGTAGAAGTGCTCCATCCGCAGCTGGCGGCGGCCCCGGGCCCAGTCGGCGAAGGCTGCTGGGCTCCAGAGGAAGGCGTTGGAGGGGTGCCAGATCAGGGCCGGAGCGGGGCTCGGCGGGGCGGTGGGGCCAGGGGAGGGATCCGGTCGCGGGGATCGCCCCGGGGGCGGTGCTGCGGCCGGGGGCTCCGCCTGCGGCCAACGGGCGAGGCAGCGTTCGATCGCCTGGCGCACCGGCCGATCGGCGGGCTCCATCGCGTGGAGTTCCTCGATTCGATGCTCGCCGCACCATTGCTGCAGAGCCACGGCGAAGCTGTCGGTGGGGCGATGGTCCACGGTCCAGCCGGCTTCGGCCAGCTCCAGGGCGACATGGCGCTGGGCGCTCCAGAGCAACACCAGCCGCTGGCGGTGCAGGGCCAGCCGTTCGAGGGCGCCGCTGCTTTCGACCAGCAACAGCCTGCAGCGGCGTCGGGCCTCCGCCGCCCCGAAGCGCGCCTCCATCGCCACCAGGGCCGCCTGGCGGAGGGAGAGCTGATCGGGAAGAACGAGGATGCCGAGGGTCATGGGAGGGTCCGTGCTGGCGCGGGCCAGGGCCGGCGGCGAGGGGGCATCATCGGCGCAGGGTCGGCGCCGGCTGCGGGTCGGCGATCGCCGCCTTCGGCATCCTCCATGGTCCCCGTCGCTCCCCATTCCGATCGCTGGTCTCCCCGGTTGGGGCTAGGCCAGGCACTGGCGGGGCTGGCCCTGGCCGTGGCGATGGTTCACGGTGCTGCGATCACGGCATCGGCAGCCCCCGCGATTCCGGCGCCCGGCGGCGAAGCGCCCTGGGCCGGGGCGATCGGGCCGAACTCCAGAGCTGTGGAGGGTCCAGCGCTGGGCGCCGGCCCGGTCAAGGCGGTGGAGATGGTCGATCTGGCGCGCTATGCCGGTCTCTGGCATGAGCTGGCCCGGATCCCCAACCGCTTCCAGCGGCAGTGCGCCCGCGAGAGCCTGGCGGTCTATGGGCTCCAGAGCGACGGTCGGCTGCGGGTGCTCAACCAGTGCCGCCGCTCCCGGGGTCGGGTCGATCAGGCCAGGGGTGTGGCGCGGGTGGTGGATCCAGGGGCGAACGCCCGGCTGCGGGTGAGCCTGGTCGATCTGCTGGGCTGGCGGCCCTTCTGGGGTGATTACTGGATCATCGGCCTCGATCCCGACTACCGCTGGGCGATTGTGGGCAGCCCGGACCGCCGCTACGGCTGGATCCTGGCCCGCAGCAGGAGCCTGGATCGAGCCAGCTGGCGGGCGATCGCCGGGATTCTGGTGGCTCAGGGCTACCGACCCTCAGCCTTCCAGCCCAGTGCTCCCTGAACGCCGGTGCCGATCAGGGAGCGGCCGGGGTGGGGCTGGCTTCGAGTTCGAGCATCAGGGCCTGGGCGTCGATCGATTCGAGCTGTTCAGCGCCGGCAAGACCATGGGTCCAGATGTCGACGCGACTTTCGAGCGGGCATTCGAACAGCCAGTTCTCGAAGGGGAAAATCACCTTCTCATGGAAGAACGCCTGGGGCCCGATACAGCGCAGGATCACCATCTGGCTGCTGCTATTGCGATAAAGACAGGTTCCCACGTCGGCCCCGGCTGAGCGTTGTGGCTACCTTGGCGAAGCGGGCCGCTGGGTTCCGTGACGGATCTAACCGGATTGGGGATTGTCCCCGGATCGGCAGCACCCTGCAGCGCTCCGCTGCCAGCCGCGCCGCCCCCCAGCCCGGAGGAGGGGCCGCAGCGGCGCCAGGCACGCTCCTCCAGGCCCGCTCCTCCAGCCCCGCCCCAGCCCGCGGCCTGGAAGCCCCAGCCCTCAGCCCTCGCCCGCCAGGCGGCAGGCCCGGCGGGCCACGGCGCCGGCATAGCCCCGCTCCACCAGCCCCTGGCTGGGGCTGAGGGCACCGCTGCGGCAGTCGACCACCAGCCGCTCCCGGTGGCCCTGCTGATCGCTCAGGCGCAGGCGGAGCTGCCAGTGGTACTGGGCGCTGCGGGTGAACTCATCGCCGCAGACGGGGCCGACACAGAGCCCCGGGGCGGCCGCCAGCGCCGTGGGCCAGACGGTGAGCAGGGCCACCAGGGCCAGCAGGGTCACCAGCCCGATCCCGGCGCCAGCCTGGGGCGGCCTCCAGGGCCTCCTCCAGGTGCTCCACCAGGGGCTCCACCAGGCTCGCCCCGCCGACGGGAGCGGCGCCTGGGGGCGGGGGCAGGGCGGCAGGGATGGCAAGGAGGGGCACGACGGGATGGGGGGGCATCCTGGCGCCTCAGGCGGCCGTTCCGGGCAGGGCCTCCGGGGTGGGGTCGATCGTTCCCTCCCCCCCGTCGTCCTGCTGGGGATGGAAATACTCCCAGACCTGGCGGGCCAGGGCCGGTCCCATGCCCGGGGCGGCGGCGATCTGGTCGGGGGCGGCCAGCTGGATCGCATCGATCGACCGGAAATGGGCCAGCAGTTCCTTGACCCGCTTCGGACCCAGGCCGGGGATGTCGCTCAACCTGGAGCGCTTCATCCGTTCGCCGCGCTGCTGGCGGTGATAGCTGACCGCGAAGCGATGGGCCTCATCGCGCAGGCGGCGCAGCAGCTGAACGCCCAGCTGGTCGGCCTCGCTGTCCAGGGGCGTCTTGCCCCCCGGCACGAACACCTCCTCCCGCTGCTTGGCCAGGGAGCACACCACCAGATCCTCGTGGAGGTCGAGTTCGCGCAGGGCCTCCATCACGGCCGAGAGCTGGCCCTTGCCGCCGTCGATCATCACCACATCCGGCCAGTCGTTGAGACCGCCGGTATGGAGGGCCGTATCGGCGGCGCGGCGCAGGGCGAGAAGGTCGGCGCCCTCGGCCTTGGCCTGGGCCCAGCGGCGGAACCGGCGGCGCATGATCTCGGCCATGGCCATGAAGTCGTCGGAGTGTCCGGAGCGGATCGAGCTGCTCTGGATCCGGTAGCGGCGGTAGTGCTGCTTGGCCGGCAGCCCATCGATGAATACCACATGGGAGGCCACGGCGTCGCTGCCCTGGATGTGGCTGATGTCGAACCCCTCGATCCGGCGGGGTGGGGAGGGGAGCTCCAGCAGCTGGGCCAGGTCCTCCGTCGCCAGCAGCTGCTGTTCGGCGCCGCGCTGGGCCCGCTCCAGCTCGTAGGTGGCGTTGCGGACCACCAGTTCGATCAGCTCGGCCTTCTGCTGCCGCTGCGGCACCGCCAGCTGGACGCGGCGGCCGCGGCGTTCCTCCAGCCATTCGCCGATCAGCTCCTGCTGGGGCAGGGGGTGCTGGAGCACCAGTTCCGGTGGGATCTCCACCGGTTCCACCTGGCCGTAGTGCTCCTCGACGACCCGCTGGAGGATGCGGCCCGGATCGGTGGCGCTGCCGTCGGCGGCGAGGGCATCAGCGGTGTAGCCCAGCCGGCCGACCAGCTTGCCGGCGCGCATCTGGAACAGCTGCACGGCGGCGACGCGGCCGTCGCTGGCGAGGGCGATCACATCGCGGCTGATCGTGCTGTCGCCCAGGCTCATCTTCTGGTCGGCGGTGAGGGCATCGAGGCCCTGCAGCTGGTCGCGCACCCGGGCTGCGGCCTCGAAATCGAGGCGCTCGGCATAGCGCTCCATCTGCTCCCGCAGCAGCTCGAGCAGCTCGTCATTGCGGCCTTGAAAGACCATCGCCACCTTGCGCAGGCTGCGGTGGTAATCCTCGGAGCTGATCTTCTCCTGGCAGACGCCGGGGCAGCGGCCGATGGCGTAGTTGAGACAGGTGCGATCGCGGTAGAGGGGCTGGGGTCGCTGGCGCAGCGGGAAGACCCGCTTGACCAGGGCCAGGGTGCGCCGCAGCAGACCGACATCGACGTAGGGGCCGTAGAAGCGGTCGAGGGGGGAGCGCAGCCGCCGGCGGCGGGTGATGAAGATGCGCGGGTAGGACTCACTCCAGGTGATGCAGAGGTAGGGATATTTCTTGTCGTCTTTCAGCAGCACATTGAAGTGGGGCTGGTGGTGCTTGATCAGGTTCGACTCCAGCGCCAGCGCTTCGGCTTCGCTGTCGGTCACGATGAACTCGATCTCGCACACCTGCCGCACCATCAGGGCGATGCGGGGGCTGTGGGCGTGGCCGGCGCCGCTCTGGAAATAGCTGCGCACCCGGTTGCGCAGCAGCTTGGCTTTGCCGATGTAGAGGATGCGGTCGTCGCCGTCGCGGAAGAGATAGCAGCCGGGTTCCGCCGGCAGCTCCTTCAACCGGGCCCGCAGCCGCGCCGGTTGCTGTTGCAACGCCACCGCGGCCGAGGCCATCAGCCGCCGTACTGCCAGCCGGTGCCGGCCAGCTCCAGGGCATCGCCGTCGCGCAGCAGGGTGGCGGTTTTCACCTCAGCCACGAAGATCGTGTGGTCGCCGTGGGCGACGGTGCCGACCAGCTCGCATTCGACCCCGCCCAGGCCGTCTTCAAGGATCGGCAGGCCGAGGGGACCGAGCCGGAACGGTGCGGCATCGAAGCGGCCTCCCACCGCCGCCTGGGGTTTGAAGAACACCGCCGCCAGGTCCTTCTGATCGGCCTGCAGCACGTTGAGCGAGAAGCGGCCGGTGCGGCGGATCATGCCGTTGCTGGTCGAGTCGGCCCGAACCGCCACCACCACCAGGGGCGGCTCGAACGATCCCTGGGTCACCCAGCTGGCGGTGAAGCCGTTGACCACGTCGTCCTCGGCGACGCCGCAGATGAACAGGCCATGGGGGATTTTGCGCAGCAGGGTCTTCTTGGCGGCGGCGTCGAGGCTCACGTCGGTCATGGCGATCCGGTCCGATCCCAGGAGGGTCTGGGGAGACTCTAGGAAGAAGCCCAACGACCGCTTGAGCCATGCGCGCCCTGTACCCCGGCAGCTTCGATCCCCTCACCCTGGGCCATCTGGATCTGATCGAGCGGGGGGTGCGGCTGTTCGATGGACTGGTGGTGGCGGTGCTGGAGAACCCGGCGAAGCGCCCCTGCTTCAGCCTGGAGCAGCGGCTGGACCAGATCCGCGAGGCCACGGCTCACCTGGCCGGCATCGAGGTGGCCAGTTTCGATGGGCTGACGGTGGAGATGGCGCGGCGTTGCGGGGCGGGGGTGATCCTGCGGGGGTTGCGGGCCCTGAGCGACTTCGAGTACGAGCTGCAGATCGCCCACACCAACCACAGCCTGGCGCCGGATCTGGAGACCCTGTTCATGGCGACCGCCACCCACCACAGCTTCCTGAGCAGTTCGGTGGTGCGCGAGGTGGCCCGCTTCGGCGGCGACGTGCGCCACATGGTGCCGGCCGGAGTGGCGCAGGACCTCGGGAGGCTCTTTAATCGGCCAACCCTTCCTGGATGACATGAGCGAGGCGCAGATCACGGTTCTCGATCAGCTGGACCTGCTCGAGGACATCGTTCTCGAAGGGAGCCGCATCCCTCTACTCGGTGGCCGCCTCGTCAACGAGCAGGATGCCATCGAGATGGTGGACAAGCTGCGTGCCGCCCTTCCCCCCCAGATCGTCCAGGCCGACGAGCTGCTGCGCAGCCGCGAGGAGTTCATCCAGAAGGCCCGCCAGCAGTCCGAGGAGATCCTTGGCCAGGCCCGCCGGGAGCGGGAGAATCTGATTGCGGCGGCCACGGTGCGGCAGGAGGCCGAACGCCAGGGGATCGAGCTGCGGGAACAGGGCCGCCAGCAGGGGGAGCAGCTGATCCAGGCCGCCCGGCAGCAGGCGGCGCAGATGGAGCAGGAGATCCAGACGCGGATGGCCCAGCTGGAGCAGCAGTTCGCCAGCCGCCGCCAGCAGCTGGAGCAGGAGGCCCAGAGCCGGCGCCAGCAGTTGGAGCAGGAGGCGGCGGAGCGCAACCGCCTGCTGGCGGAACAGCACGAGCGCAGCCGTCAGCAGGCGCTGCAGGAACTGGAGGCGATCCGCCAGGAGGGTCTGCGGATCCAGCGCGACAGCCAGGCCGAGGCCGAGCGGCTGCACAACGATGCCCTGCAGTTCCGCCAGCAGACCCAGCAGCAATGCGAGGCGTTGATCGGCCGCAGCCGCCAGGAGGCGGCCCAGGTCCAGGAGGGGGCCAACCACTACGCCGAGCAGGTGCTGGGCGAACTGGAGGGTCGCCTCAAGGAGCTCAGCCAGGTGGTGCTCGGCGGCCGCCGCGAGCTGGGCCGACTCCAGGGAGGTGAGGTTGCCGCCGGGGCGGTGCGGGGCCCCGAGCCTGCGCCGCTGGCGGACCTGCCCCAGCCGATCGACCGCGCCCGCCGCGCCGCCGGTCGCCTGCGCCGTGCCGCCTCCCGCGGCCTGGCGAGCTGAGGCCGCCCCAGGCCTGCCTGCCTGCCCCTGCGGCACCTCCCTCCTGACCCTCCGGTCCTGACCCTCCGGGGTCCTGACCAACCGGTCCTGGCCTCCGGGACGAGCGCCAGGGCCGCCCTGGGGGTGAGGGGAAGGGGGCGACTCCTCGGCGCTGCAACTCAGCGAGTCGATTCCATCTCGGATCCAGTCCCTGATCCAGCAGCTGGCTCAATCGCTGGCGGCGGGATCCGCTGGCGACTGGTTATCTGGCAGCAGCCGTTCAGAGGGTGGGACGACCACCAAGACACCAGCTGCAGCAATGGGTCCTGCCGTTTCAAGGTGGCTTCACTGCCACCAAGCAGGGGTTCTGAACCCATTGTTGGCACGGCTGTGGATCCAGATGTCGCTGGGGCGCTAACGGCAGCGCCTTCATGCCGATCTGGCGCCATCTCTACCCCCTGAACAGCTACGCCAGGACATTGGCTGGTCGGCGTATCGCTGGCTGGCGTCCCCTGCAGTGGTGTATTCCCCCGGCACCCCCACCCCGGCGTAGCCGGTGTGGGGCGTGAACCTCAGGCGGCTGGCCCAGCGGCTGGCATTGCAAGGGGTGGGCAGGCCCGTTTCCCTGGTTCGAGAACCACCTCAACCAGACAGACCATGCCCAAGACCCATGCTGCCGCATCTGAGCTGACCTCGCTACTCGATGGCAGCAGCGCCGGGGCACTGATCCCTGAGCTGGCCCGCCAAGGCCTCCAGAAGCTGATCGAGCTGGAGTTCGCCGCCTTCCTCGGTGCGGACTGGCACGAGCGCAGCGAGGAGCGGCTCGGCTACCGCAACGGCTACCGGCCCCGCACCCTCACCACCCAGGTGGGCGATCTGGCGCTGCAGCTGGCGTCCCCTGGAGTGGTGTATTTCCCCGGCACTCCACCCCGGCGTAGCCGGGGTGGTCCGCACACCTCAGTCGGCTGGTCCCACGGCTGACGTTGCATGGGGTGGGCAGGTGCGATCGGGTCCGGGTTCCCCTTCGCCAGGTTCCCGAACGGTCCGGCGCCGCTGGCGCCGCGATTTTTTTGCACCCCCGGCTCGTGGCCCTTGGCATCTGCTCGGCCAGCCCAGGCCTTTGCCGCGACCACCGGTCGGCCGACGTCCCGCCCAGGCGGCTGAGCCGGTGGCGCCCCTCATCGGGGCTCATCAGCGCGGCTCCTCAGTGGCGCCAATCCGATGGCGGTCGTCCGCAGGAAGCGCCGTTGCCTGGGCGGTGATCGGGTTGGTGCAGCGGTAGAGCGTCGCGGCGCGGATCATCTCCGAGCCACTCAGCGATAACTTGGCGCTGATGTGTTTGCGGTAGGTCTCAACGGTCTGCAGGCTCAGGCCGAGAGATTGGGCGATCTCCTTGTTGAGCAGTCCAAGCCCCAGGGCATGAAACACTCGCAGTTCCCGCGGCGAGAGGGTGTCCATCTGCAGGCGCCATTTCGGATTGCTCATCAGCGAGCGCCGCGGGCTCAGCTCCTGCAGTCGGGTCACCATCCGCACCAGGTCATCCCAGTCATGATGTTTGTCGACGATGCCCAGCAGCATCGGCTCCACCTGCGCAGGCGGCGTCAGGGCATCGCTGCTGTCGGTGATCAGGATCAGCCGGCCCGCTGGATTGGCGCGCCCCAGGGCCAGGGCTGCATCGATCCAGGTTTCGCCATGCTCACCGCTGCAATGCAGATCGAGCAGCAATAAATCAGGCGGTGAATTAGTAATGAACACCAGGGCCTGGGCCACCGAGGAAAACACCCCCACCAGCTCCAGGCCGCAGTGTTCAGCCAGCAGGCCGCCAACGGCTTTTCCCACCAGGATGTGGCGGTCAAGGACCAGGCAGGTCAGAACCGGTAAACCTTCATTCACCCTATCACCATGGCGCGTCACGCGAGGCTTTGGCTGTATCTCCCAGGTCCTACCCAGTTGTGGGACTCGCCCAAGTGGGATCCAGGAATCAGGTGCTTGACCACATCAGATTGGTGGCATGACACTGAAGGCTGTTGCAGATCTGCACGCTCATGACTGCTTATCCCAGCTCAAACGCCCCGGCCTTTCGTTATCCCCGCCGCCTCACCATCACCGTGCCGCAAAGCATCTACCACCAGCTGCTCGAACGCAGTGACTGGGAGGGGCGCTCGATGAGCAACCTGGCGGCCTATCTGCTCGAGACCTCCCTGGAGCAGGCCTGAATCGCCGCGGTTTGCCCCGCAACGGTTCCCTGCCCAGGGGCGCGCTGTCCAGGGGTGCGCCGCCCGGCGGTTCGCTCTCCAGGGTTCGCGGTCCGGAGGTTCCCAGCTCAGCGGCGGGCGGCGTCACCCAGGCCACCGCCGCAGAGGCCCACGTTCTGGACCTGGCGCATCACCTGGCCGATCGTGCGGTTTGGCGTGGCCGCCCCGTTGGAGATGGTGCTCACATAGCGGGGGCCGTCTTCGGTCTGGAGGATGCCGGTGATCGCCCGCACGCCGGTGAGGGTTCCGGTCTTGGCGTAGAGGCGGCCGTCGAGGCTTGTGCCACCGAACAGATGGCGCAGGGTGCCCCGCTGGCCGGCGATCGCCATCGATCCGCTGTAGTAGCGGGCGTAGGGATGCTGGTCCATGCGCAGCAGCAGGGCCGTCAGGAACCTGCTGGTGACCCGGTCGCCCCGGTCCAGGCCGCTGCCATCCCGCACCCGCACCCCCTGCAGCGGCAGACCCTGCTGCGCCAACCAGGCGGTGACCCGGCGGCTCGCCTCCTCCTCATCCCAGGTGCCCGCCGCCGTGCGCATCAGCACCTCGGCGGTGAAGTTGTGGCTCTCGGTGTTCGCCAGGCTCAGCAGCCCCTCCATCGAGGTGGAGGGTTCCTGGTGGAGCAGCACCGCATCGGGTGGCAGCTGCTCCCGGGCCGAGACCACGCTCAGGGTGATCGCCCCGGGGGCCCCCTCGCGGCTGATGCTGCGATCCAGCAGGGTGCGCAGCCGGGCCGGCGGATTCATCACCGCATCGTCGATCGCATTGCTGGTCACCGCCAGCCGGGTCACCGGTGCCCCGTAGGCGGCGCTGCGGTCGCCCCAGTGCCAGCCGCGGGGCCACCAGGCCTCCTGGTTCTCCTCCGCCAGTTCCAGGCGCACGGGCGTCTGGGGGGAGGCGCCGCTGCTGCTGACGGCGATCCGCGCCAGCCGCTGCAGCTGGGGTACCGCCAGATCCGGATCCCCCTGGCCGATCAGCCGCAGCCGACCATCGGGGAGGCGCCAGAGCTGGGTGCTGAGCCGATGGTCGGGGCCGAGCCTGTCGAGGGCGAAGGCGGTGCTGATCAGCTTCTGGTTCGAGGCCGGCAGCCGCGACACCGTGCCGTTGACATCAGCCAGCAGCCGGCCCTGGCCATCGGCCACCGTCACGCTCCAGACATTCGCCTCGGGAGCCACCAGGCTTGCGATCCGCTGCTGCAGGGCCGGGCAGCTCACCTGTGCCTGCAGTTGGGGCACGCCCAGCGGGGGCGGCAGCGGAGGCAGGGCCGCCAGCCGGGGGGGCCGTGGCCGCAGACGGCCCGGCAGGGCCGGGCTGATCTCCTGGGCCGAGGCCGCCGGCGCCGTCAGGGGCGGGACGAAGGTCGGCAGGCCGAACAGGATCAGGGCCAGGCCACGGCCGACCCTCCGGCGCGGGCGCGGGCGATGGGCGGAGAGGGCCATGGTCATCAGGAGTTCTGCAGGCGGAGGTCGGTCACGGTGCCGCTGAAGCGGTAGTTGTTGCCCTCCAGTTCCACCGGCGCGCCCACCTTGAGGGTCTGGTTGCCGAACACCACCCCACCGGCGCTGCGGCGTCCCTGGCCTTCGAGCACAAATCGGCCGTCGAAGGTGCCGAAGGTCTTCTGGTTGGGATCCGGGGTGCTCACCAGACGGCCATCGGGAGTGAGGATCGTCAGCCGGCGCTCCAGGGGCTGGATGCGGCTGATCCGGACGCTGCCGTGGGGCTGGTTGCGGATCACGATCGCCACCTTGCCCTCCGCTTGCGCCGATCGGATCAGGCCGGCCGGATCGGCGGCCGGAACGCCGCGCACATCCACCATCACCGTCACAGGTTGAAGCGCACCGGTGGCGGTCGCCACGGCTCCGCTCAGCCTCGGACCCCAGATCACGCCACCGACCGCCAGGACCACGGCGGCGGCGGCGCCGATGTCGACGGGGCTCCAGCCACGGCCGGAAGGGGAGGGGGAGGTCATGGCGGAGCGAGAGTGCGCGAAGTGTAAGCAGCGCTCCGGGCGAGCACCAGTCGCCGATGCCTCAGTTCTGCAGCCCCTCCAGCAGCCGATCCACCGATCGCAGCGTCGCCCCCAGCCCACCGCCCTCGCCCCCGGCCAGGGCCGCCTCCTGCTGCTCGCTGTCCGGTTTCTGGGGGAAGGTGGCCACGGCCCGGTAGCCGTCGGGGTCGAGGCGGTAGAGCTCCCAGTCGCCGGGGTGGCAGCGGCGCAGGGCGCTCGAACCCCGCGGAATCAGGGCATAGGCGGCATTCCAGCCGGCCAGGAAGCCGCGCCGGCGTTGGCGAGCGACGCTGCCGATCCCCACCGCCGCATCCTCCAGCGAGGGATTGATCAGCACCACCGCCCCCGGATGGCTCTGGCAGAGGGCTTCGACCTCCGCGTATTCCGCCTGGCTGGGAGCGACCAGCAGCAGCACCTCCCGATCCTCTGCCTCCCCTGCGGCGGCCCCTTGCTGTTCCCCCCGGTCGCTGGCCTCGCCTCCGATCGCCTCCTGACCATCCCTGTTGCTCCCGGCTTCGCCGGCGGGTCCCTGGCGGCGGCGCAGGGCATCGCTGAAGCTGGCGATCAGGGGCGCCAGGGCGCCGCCATCGCGGCGGGCCAGGGCGGCGGCACCGGCATCGGCGAACAGCAGCCGCAGCGGCGTGCCGGCGTCCTGCAGGGCCTCGGTCAACCGCAGCACCGGCGCCAGCAGCCGCAGGCCCTCGAACCGCAGCTCCACCGTCCAGCGGCCCCGGGGGTCGGCGGCGAGGGCCGAGCCCAGGGCCTCCAGAAGCTCGGCCTCGGCCGTGCGCAGATCGGGGGGGAGCATCGGGGGCTGCCTGCGTTGGTTCAGGACCTTACCGATCCTGGTTGATGCCGGTTGATTGCGGTTGATTGCGGTGGATTCCGGTTGATGCCAGGGGGGGGCGTTCTGGGCTGGGTTGGGCTGGGCTGGGTCGGTTCTGCTTGGACGGACCAGGGGTCTGGGCAACAACGCGTTCCGGCCGATGGAGCCTGCTCGCGCCAGCCAGCCAGCCAGTGAGGCCCTGGTGGCTGCTGGCTCTGCCACCGGCAACCGCGACGCTGCCGCGGGTTCTCAGCAGCCCCTCGGAGCTGGTGGGGTCTGGATCCGGCCGGGCCGCTTACAGCCAGCCCAGGCATCGGCCGAAACCCTCTGCCCGGTCCCGAGCGAGCCTGCTGACGCAAGCCAGCAGCCCCTTCAGCGCTTGGCTCGCCCCTGGGGGATCCGCGGATAACCCCCGGGCTGCAGCGGTTTTCAGCACATTTCTGGGGTTGGTCGGGGCCTGTTGGGGGCGATCGGCCGCCCTTCGCCGTTGCTGGTCGACTCCCCGGCCCGTGCGCGCTCCCCGGCCCGCCTCAGCCGCTCCCCTCCAGGCCCTGCCGGGCTCGCTCCAGGGCCCCGGCCACCGGCGCCAGGTCGGCGGCGGAGTGCCAGGGGCCGAGGCTGAGCCTCAGGCCCCCGGCCGCCTCCGCCTCCCCATAGCCCATCGCCAGCAGCACCGGACTGGCACCGCTGGCGGCGCCGCTGCGGCAGGCCGATCCGCTGCCCGCCGCCACCCCCTGCTGCCAGAGGCGGCGCACCAATGCCCGACCCGCCAGGGGCCGGCCCTGCCGATCCCGCACCAGCAGGCTGATGTGGTGGGGCAGGCGCGGTTCGAGCAGCGCCGGTGACGGCCCGCTCAACTCCACCCCGGGCAGGGCCAGCAACTCCGCCAGCAGCCTGTCCCGCAGCGGTTCGACCGGGTCCCGCCCGCCGTGGCGCTCCCACCGTTCGGCGGCCTCCGCCAGGGCCTGGGCGAAGCCGGCGGCCAGCACCACCGCTTCGGTGCCGCCCCGCAGACCTCCCTCCTGGGCGCCGCCGATCAGGGGGGCCAGGGGATGGTGGTGGCGGCGCAACAGCAGACCGATGCCCCGCGGGCCCTGCAGCTTGTGGGCCGTGCAGGTGAGCAGATCCCAGCCGAGGGCCCCGATCTCCCGGCAGCGGTGGCCCACCACCTGCACCGCATCCACGTGCAGCGGCACCGCCGCCCGGCGGCAGAGGGCGGCCATGGCCTCCAGATCCTGCAGAGCCCCCACCTCGCTCTGGCCCCAGATCAGTGACACCAGCCGGGTCGGCGGGGCCAGGAGCTCCGCCAGCACGTCCAGCTGCAGCAGGCCGCGCCGGTCCACCGGCACCCGGGTCACGGTCCAGCCCTGCGCCGCCAGCTGGGCCGCCGCCGCCAGGGTGGCCGGATGCTCCACCGCAGACACCAGCAGCCGGCCGGGGGGCAGGACCCTGGCGCTGCCGACCAGGGCCAGGTGGATCGCCTCGCTGGCCCCGGAGGTGAACAGCAGCTCAGCCTCGGGATCTCCCAGGCTGCCGGCCAGGCGCTGGCGGCTGCGCTCCAGGCTCTCGGCGGCCGCCAGGCCGAAGCCATGGAGGCTGGAGGGATTGGCCCAGGCCAGCGTCTGGGCCTCGGCCATCGCCGCCAGCACCCCGGCGCTGGGGGGTGTGGTGGCGCAGGCATCGAAATAGGCGCCGAGGGCCGGATCGCTCGCCTGGGCCGGATCGGACTCCAGGGGGGACACCGCCCCCGCCCCCGCCTCAGCCATCGCCAGCGGCGGGCCGCCCGGTCCGTTCGGCCGCCGCCGCCGCCGCCAGGGCCACCAGCTCATCGAGGGAGCGCCCCTCCAGCAGGGCCGCCACCCGCGCCCGGGCCTCGGCGCTGGCGCAGGCCTCCGGCCGCACACAGCCCTGCACGCAGGCTGTGGCGCAATCGATGCTGGCGGCAGGGGCCGAAGCGGCCTCCAAGGGCGGCTCCGGGGTGGCGCTGGAGAGATCCTGAAGGATCGCGGGCGGCGGTGGCGTTGCCTCCAGCCCCAGCAGCTCGGGCGCCAGCACCCCCTCGAACACCACGGCCGCCGGTCCGGTCATCAGCACCGGCGCTCCATCGCCGGCCCATTCGATCCAGAGGGGGCCACCGGGCAGGTCGAGCCGGGCGCGGCCCTCGCAGAGGCCGAGCCGATGGCAGGCCACCAGGGTGGCGCAGGCGCCGGTGCCGCAGGCGAGGGTGGGGCCCGCCCCCCGCTCCCAGACGCGCATCCGCAGGTGGTCGGGGGCGATCAGTTGCACGAAGTGCACGTTGGTGCGGGCCGGGAAGGCGGGGTGGACCTCCAGGGCCGCGCCCCAGCGCTCCAGATCGATGGCATCGAGATCGGTCACCGGAATCACCACATGGGGATTGCCCATGCCGGCGGCCGCCACCGTGAAGCGTTCCCCCGCCGCCTCCAGCTCCCCCTGGGGCAGGCCCGCCGGACCCAGGGGCAGGGTGGTGGGAACGGTGGCCGGTTCGAGGAAGGGCGGTCCCATGTCGACCCGGATGCCGCCATCGGCCATCAGTTCGGGCACGATCCTTCCGGCCAGGGTCTCCACCTGCCAGCGGCGGCCGGGGCCATCGCCGTCGTTGTCGGCCAGGAAGCGGGCCAGGCAGCGGATGCCGTTGCCGCACATCTCCGGTTCGCTGCCATCGGCGTTGAAGATCCGCATCCGCAGTTCACCGCCCTGGCGGGGCGGCAGGGCCAGGATCACCCCATCGCCCCCCACGCCGAAGCGGCGATCGCAGAGCCTGGCCACCAGCTCGGGGGTGAGGCCGAAGGCGGTGTCCGGCTCGCTGAGGTCACGGCCATCGAAGATCAGGAAATCGTTGCCGAGTCCCTGGTATTTGCTGAACTGGAGCACAACCGCCGGGGCCGCTACGGGTCGATCCTATGCAGAGCTTCTTCGAGCAGCGCACACCGCGACTCGATACCTCCTCCCCCAGCGTGCGTCACCTGCAGGATCTGATCCGCAGCCGCAGCCTGGTGCACATCGAGATGAGCGGTGGCCAGACCCTGACCGGCCAGATCAAATGGCAGGACCACCAGTTCATCGCCCTGCAGCCGGATCCGACCCTGCCGCTGGTGCTGGTCAACCGGGAGCGGGTGGCGCTGCTGCGCAGCCTGGGTTGAGGCGGGCTGTGGCACGATCGGCCTCCTGCTGACCAGCCCCCCGTGAGCGACCCACGCCGCTACCAGCCGGACCAGATCGAGCGCCGCTGGCAGCGGCACTGGGCCGAGCAGGGTCTGGATAACACCCCCGATCCGGAGGGGGAGAGCTTCTATGCCCTGTCGATGTTCCCCTATCCGTCGGGGAACCTGCACATGGGCCATGTGCGCAACTACGTGATCACCGATGTGATCGCCCGCCACGCCCGCATGCGCGGCTGCCGCGTGCTCCATCCGATGGGCTGGGATGCCTTCGGCCTGCCGGCGGAGAATGCCGCGATCGAGCGGGGGGTGGACCCCGGCGACTGGACCGACCGCAACATCGCCGCGATGCGCGAGCAGTTGCGCCAGCTGGGCCTCTCGATCGACTGGGATCGGGAGGTCACCACCTGCCACAGCGATTACTACCGCTGGACCCAGTGGCTGTTTCTCCAGTTCCTCGATGCCGGCCTCGCTTACCAGAAGGAGGCCACGGTGAACTGGGATCCGATCGACCAGACCGTGCTCGCCAACGAGCAGGTCGATGGCGAGGGTCGCTCCTGGCGCTCCGGCGCCCTGGTCGAGAAGCGCCAGCTGCGCCAGTGGTTCCTGCGGATCACCGATTACGCCCAGCAGCTCCTCGATGACCTCGACCAGCTCCAGGGCTGGCCGGAGCGGGTGCGCACCATGCAGGCCAACTGGATCGGTCGCAGCCAGGGCGCCGAACTGTCCTTTCCCCTGGCCGGCGACCACGCCGAGCTGGGGGGGATCACCCTGTTCACGACCCGCCCTGACACGGTTCATGGGGCCACCTACGTGGTGCTGGCCCCGGAGCATCCCCTGGTGCCACGCCTGACCAGCCCCGGCCAGCGGGAGGCGGTGGCCGCGTTCTGCGATCTGGTCGGCCGCCAGAGCGACCTGGAGCGAACCGCCGAGGACCGACCGAAGCGGGGGGTGCCCCTCGGGGCCCAGGTCCGCCATCCGGCCACAGAGGACCTGATTCCGGTCTGGATCGCCGATTACGTGCTCGCCGACTACGGCACCGGCGCCGTGATGGGGGTTCCGGCCCATGACCAGCGCGATTTTCTGTTCGCCCGCCAGTACGAACTGCCGATCCGGCCGGTGATCGTGCCGGCCGGCGGCGATGGGCGGCCGGTGGAGGGCTGCGCCTGGACCGAACCCGGGGTGTTGATCGGTTCCGGTCGCTTCGATGGCCTGGCCAGTGGCGAAGCCAAGGAGGCGATCACCGCCGCCGCCGAAGCCGAGGGCTGGGGGCGGGCGCGGATCCAGTACCGCCTGCGCGACTGGCTGATCTCACGCCAGCGCTACTGGGGCTGCCCGATCCCGGTGATCCACTGCCCCGATTGCGGCGTGGTGCCGGTGCCGGCGGAGCAGCTGCCGGTGGAGCTGCCCCGGGATGTGGCCTTCAGCGGCCGTGGCGCCTCGCCGCTGGCCCAGCTGGAGAGCTGGGTGAATGTGCCCTGCCCGTGCTGCGGCGCGGCGGCGCGGCGGGAGAGCGACACGATGGATACCTTCATCTGTTCGAGCTGGTATTACCTGCGCTATAGCGATCCTCACAACACGGCCTTGCCCTTCGGTCGCGATGCCGTGGATCGCTGGCTGCCGGTGGATCAGTACGTGGGCGGGATCGAGCACGCCATTCTGCACCTGCTCTACTCGCGCTTCTTCACCAAGGTTCTCCGCGATCGCGGCCTGCTCGGCTTCAATGAACCCTTCCAGCGGCTGCTCACTCAGGGAATGGTGCAGGGGATCACCTACAAGAACCCCCAGACCGGCAAATACATTGCCCCTGCAGATGTCAGCGATGCTGATGATCCCCGTGATCCGATCAGCGGCGACAAGCTGGAGGTGTTCTACGAAAAGATGTCGAAGTCGAAATACAACGGCGTTGACCCCGCCGCCGTGATCGATCGCTACGGCGCCGACACGGCCCGGATGTTCATCCTCTTCAAGGCGCCGCCGGAGAAGGATCTCGAGTGGGATGACGCCGATGTCGAGGGGCAGTTCCGCTTTCTGCAGCGGCTCTGGCGCCTGGTGGAAGGGGCGGCCGGCCGGGGGCTGGGTCTGCGGGGCTGGCCCGAGGCCGCTGCCCCTGCTGCGGAACCCGATTCCGGCACCGCAGGCGCCGCCGCCGGCCCGTCTGCTGCGCCGGAGCCGGCGGCGGCGGAGCGGGAGCTGCGTCGCGCCGTGCACACCGCCATCGCGGCCATCAGCGAGGACCTCCGCGGTGACTACCAGTTCAACACCGCCATCTCCGAGCTGATGAAGCTCAGCAACGCCATGGCCGAGCACCTGGAGGCCAGCGGGACCGGAGTGGCCCGGGAGGCACTGGCCTCCCTGCTGATCCTGCTGGCCCCGTTTGCGCCCCACCTGGCCGAGGAGCTCTGGAGCCGTCTCGAGGGCCCCGGCAGCATTCACCGCCAGCCCTGGCCCCAGGCCGATGCCGCCGCCCTGGCCCGCGACACGATCCCGCTGGTGATCCAGATCAAGGGCAAGGTGCGCGGCAGCCTCGAGGTGCCCGCCGACGCCGACCGCGCCACCCTGGAGCGGCTCGCCCTGGCCAGTGAGGTGGCTGCCCGCTGGCTGGAGGGCAAGGCCCCCAGCCGGGTGATCGTGGTGCCCGGCAAGCTGGTCAACCTGGTGCCCTGAACAGGCACCGGGCCTGCGGCGCGGCTCTCGGCCATCACTGCAGCCTGAGACCTGTGCCGGCAGCCGCCAACGCCCCGGGACCGATCACCCCAGCCTGCGGGTGATCGCTATCCAGCGGCCGGGACCCTGCCCGCGGCCTGGCGGGCTCGCCGTCCTCCGGCGCTGCCTCAGCCGGCCTGGCGGAAGCGCAGGGAGGCCGGATCGCCCCAGGAGCCTTCCGCCACCAGTCCCCGCGGGTTGTGGCAGAGGTGGCGGAGGGTCCAGAACAGCGGTTCGGGGCTGGCCAGCTCCAGGGCAGCGGCCAGCTCCTGCAGGGAGCGGGGCTGGCCATCGGCCAGCAGGGCCTCCAGGCGCCCCTGCAGGCTGAGCACCACGGCGGCGGCCTTCTTGCCGGCTTCGACCCCGGGCTGGTGGTAGGCATTGACGTCGATCAGCTCGGCGTAGAGCCCCACCGCCCGCTCGAACAGGGCGATCAGGGCGCCGAGGGAGCGTTCATCAAAACGGCGCACCGTGATCGAGAGGTTCTGGCGACCCCCTTCGGTGAGGGCGGCACGGGTGCCCTGCAGGAAACCCTCCAGGAAATCCTGCGGATGCTCCTGGCCGATCGGACCGATGTCGGCGGGGTCATCGAGGGCTTCGATGAAGGTGACGAAGAAGTTGTCGAGACCATCGCGCAGCTGCTGCACATAGGCGTGCTGATCGGTGGATCCCTTGTTGCCATACACCGCCAGGCCCTGGTGCACGGTGGCCCCCTGGCGATCGAGGTCCTTGCCCAGGGATTCCATCACCAGCTGCTGCAGGTAGCGGCTGAACACCTCCAGGCGGTCGCGGTAGGGGAGCACCACCAGATCGCGGCGACCCTTGCCATCGCCGGCGGCATACCAGGCGCTCGCCATCAGGGCGGCTGGATTGGCCAGCAGCTCCGGTCGGCGGGTGGCGGCGTCCATGGCTGAGGCGCCGGCCAGGAAGGCGTGGATGTCAGCGCCGATCAGGCTCCCCGGCAGCAGCCCCACGGCGCCGGTGATGCTGGTGCGGCCGCCGACCCAGTCCGGCAGGTCGAAGCGGGCCAGCCAGTTCTCGCGGACGGCGAGCTGGTCGAGCTGGCTGCCGGCCATGGTCACCGCCACGGCCTGGCCACTCCAGCTGCCGCCCAGGGCTTCCAGCCGCGCCCGGGCCTGCTCCATGCCGATCCGCGGCTCCGGCGTGCCGCCGGATTTGCTCACCACCACCACCAGGGTGGTGCGCAGGCGATCGCCGAGGGCGGCCAGGGTGCGGCTCATGCCCTGGGGATCGACATTGTCGAAGAAGTGGAAGGGCAGGCCCCGGCCCTCCTGCTGCAGGGCGCGGATCATCAGCAGCGGACCGAGGCCCGAGCCGCCGATGCCGATCCACAGCACACCGCTGAACGGTTCGCCGTTCGGCGCCCGCCGTTCGCCGGCCAGCACCGCGGAGCCGAAGGCGGCGATGGCGTCGATCTCGGCGCTGACGTGGGCGCCGGCGGTGGGGTCCGGAGCCAGGCTGGGGGTGCGCAGCCAGTAGTGCCCGACCTGCCGCCCCTCGTCGGGGTTGGCGATCGCGCCACCCTCCAGCGCTTCCATGGCGGCGAAGGCCTGCTCAAACCGGGGGGTGAGGGTGTCGATCGTCTCGGCGGTGATGGCCATCCGGCTGACATCGAGCCAGAACCCCTCGGCCGGGTCATGCCAGAGCAGGGAGCAGAACCGCTGCCAGAGCCCGCTGGAATCGTGGCCATCCAGGGGGGGAAGGGTTGTGGGCGTCAGCGGTGGCATAGGGGACATGGGGACGGGCTGGCGCCTCAGCGCTCGGCTGGCGGCATCCAAGCCCATCCAGCGCCGCGCTGGGAATCCCCTGAGCCGCTGCGCCCGGCGGTTGTGTGGTCCACCCGACAGACCGAACCGAGACCGGCACTGGCTCCGGGCGATTCCTGAAAGAATTAAGACGACGACTTTGCGGAGGTCTGTCTGTTCCGACCCCTGCTCCAGGTTCCGATGGGCGGCATCTTGAAGCTCCTGATGCGACGCGACCGCCTGGTCCCTGCCATGGGGGTGGGGTTGGGCTGTGTGTTGGCCGCCATTCCCCTCGGCAGGGCCGTGCACCAGGCCCTCTACCGCCCGCTGCTGCCGAGCGGCGTGCCGGCATTCGGCAGCACCCCCACGGGAGGGTTCGCCAGCCGACCGCCCAGCGAGGGTCTGCGGCCTGATCCGATCGACTTCAGCACCGAGGAGCTGCGTGAACTGAATCGCCGTTTCGGTGTGCATGGACCCCAACCCCATCTGGCCCAGCTGTTCACCGCCGGCATCGACAACCTCCAGCCGCTGCGCAGCCGCACCCTTGTCCGTCTCGAGGAGCTGCGCCCTCTGATCCTGGTGGAAGCCCATCGCCACCAGCTCAATCCGATGCTGCTGGCGGCTGTGCTGTTCGACGAAATGCAGCATGCCAAGCCCGGCGAGAACACGCCGATCGCCGCTGCTTCGGGGTTGTTCCACACCCATGGCCCGGCCCAGCTGGGGGTGGGCGAGATGGTCAAACAGGGGCTCCTCAGCGCCGATGCCAGCCCGGAGGAGATCGAGCAGGCGCGCCTGGAGCTGCTCGACCCGGAGCGCAGTGTGGCGCTGCTGGCCAGCAAATTCGTGCGGCTGAGGGCCGCCCTTGACCTGCCCCAGCAGCGGCAGCTGATGGCCAGCCGTTCGCCGCGGGATGCCAAGGCCCTGGCAACCCTGGCCTATCTGCACAACGGCAAGCTCGACTATCCGGGTCGGGTGCTGCGTTACATGCAGGACCCAGAACTTCACGCCCTGATCTATGGCAGCCGCAACCGACCCACCAGCCCAATGATCTGATCGAGGCCACCTCGAAACAGGCCAGTTCCCGCCGGTTGCGCTGCGTGAGGCTCCTTGTTCTCGGCAGTGATGCAGGCTGAGGTGGGTGCCTTTTACTGGACAGGGAAAGCGCGAATCTTCGCGGTGGCCTCTGTTCTGGGCAGATCTGGCCTGTTCTGTTCCTTTCTGTTCTGTTCCTTTCTGCCCTTATCTGACCTGACCCGATCTGCCCTTATCTGACCTGACCTGACCTGACCTGACCCGATCTGAGCCGACCTGAGCTGCCCTGAGCTGCCCTGATGCGCTGGCCAGATCAGCGGATCCGATCATCAGAGCGGCTGGGTACCTCTGGCGCATCGAGCGACACAGCGGGCCCCGAACAGACACAGATCCGATCCGGCGCCTGGCGCGGCACCATCCTGGGACCCGGGAGATCGACAAGACCGCAGAGCTTTCGCCGTGGGATCCAGTGCTGTGAAACCCTTCTGCCCATGGGTGTGGGGCCAACATCTCGGAGCGGATGAGAATCCCTTCAGACTCTGATTCGCTCCATGGCGAAATCACAGCATCGATCTGGGGGCAATACGGCTACGCCCCACAGGCTCCCCGATCAGCCAGCCGGGCTTCAGCAGATCACACCGAGGGCCGCGAGCCGGCGGCGCAGGGCGGTCCAGTCGAAGCTGCGGGGATCGGAGCGCTCCAGACCGAGATCCACATGACGGTGGGTGGTGATCGCCTCCGGCGCGATCGGATATCGGCCCATCCAGTCCGCCAGCACCACCGCCAGGGCGTCGTACTGGGCGCTGCTGTAACCGCTGTGGGAGGGGCCGTCATCTTCGCCATCGAGGGGGGTTTCGAGGCTGATGTGCAGGGCGAAATTGTTGACCGAGCCACTCACCTTGGGGCTGGTCATCGCCCATTGACCCTGGAAGGCGGAGTAACCGGCACCGAAGGCGCGCTTCTCGGGCGGCACGGTGTCGACCACCTGGCCATCACCACCGATCAGGGTGTGATAACTGACCTGCTGGGCATCGTCAGGATGGTGCGTGCGGAAGGTGTTGATCGCCGATTCCATCCCATAGACGGTTTCATGGAGCACCACCAGCCGAGGCCGGGGATCGAGGCGGTTGCCGCCGATGTCCTGGCGAAGGCGCTCGCCGTAGTTGCTCGGATCGATCACCACCCGCTGGCGCCGTTGGGGCAGGCGGGCGAGCAGCCCCTGCAGGCGGGCTTCCTCCTCGGCATCGCGGGTCGGGCAGACCTGCCGCAGGGGTGACGTCCAGGTGGCCTGGCCGGGGGGCGCGCTGATCCGGCGACGGGGCTGGGCCGGACTGGGTCGGGGACCCTCCGCCAGCAGATCGATCAGGGAGGGGCGATCGCCGGGTTGGTCCGCCAACCGCTGCAGCAGGCCGCGGGACAGCCAGAACAGGCCCCCGAGGCTGAGGGCGGTGGCACCGGCGAGGGCGACCAGCAGGGGGCGGCGGCTCTGGGCGTTCACGGCATCAGCTCCAGCCAGCGGCGTCGCCGTTCGGCCGCCTGGGGCGGAGCGGAGGGATCGAGCTGCAGCTGCCAGCGTTCCACCTGGGCCGGGCCGGGCCGCAGGGCCGTTTCGCGGATGCGGCCATCACGGCAGTAGAGCAGGGGCAGCCCGGTGGCGGCGGGTTCCGTTGCCGAGATCAGGCTCTGGAGCAGCGGACCCAGCTGTTCGGCAGAGCGCAACCGCTGGCCGGCAACCGCCAGCAATTCATCGCCAACCTGCAACCCGGCCGCTTCTGCCGCACCGCCACGACTGACCCGATCCAGTGTCATTCCAGGTCCGCACTGCCAACCGGGTTGGGGATGGCTGCCGGCCACGGCGTTCAGGCTCAGGCCCACATCAGCCAGGTAGGAATTGAGATCCAGATCTTCTCTGGAATTCAGCCAGATCGGCAGCAGGGTGGACAGATCGGCGGCGTGGCGCCCGAAAACCGCCAGCAGATCCTGCTCCCGATAGCCCCGCCCCTGGCGGCCGTGGCTGCACCACAGCTCCTGCAGCACCGCCGCCAGGCTGGAGCCGTGGCGGCGCAGGTGCAGATCAAGCGCCAGGGCGATGACCGCACCCTTGAGGTAATAGCTGATCTGGCAGTCGCTGTTGTGGGGATCGGGGCGATAGAGCTTCACCCAGGCCTCTTCGGCACTGGCCCGCAGGCTTTGCACCCGCCGGCCGGGGGTGAGCAGATAGCGGCTCAGCTCCTCGCCGAGGTCCTGGAGCAGGTCGGCTTCACTGGCCAGACCGGCGGCCACCGGGATCAGCTGGTCGAAGTAGCTGGTCACCCCTTCGGCGAACCACAGGGTCGGCACGATCACGGCCCTGTCGTAGTCGATGGGGGTGAGTTCGGCGGGCCGCAGCCGCCGCACATTCCACTGGTGCAGGTACTCGTGGGCCACCAGCTGCAGCAGCCGCCGCCGACCCTGGGGTTCGCGCAGGGTGGTGCGGCCGAACTGAAGCACGCAGCCGTCGTCGTGCTCGAGGCCGCCGTATCCCTTCTCCAGCAGGTGCAGCACCACCAGGTAGGCGTCGCTGGCGGGGCGCTCCACCCCCATCAGGCGGCAGCAGGTCAGGGCGATCCGCTCCACATCGGCCAGCCAGGACGGGTCTCGCCCCGGCAGGTCATCGCCCCAGCTCACCCAGCGGTGGGGAACACCGGCCACCATGAACTGGTGGCAGGGATGGGGACCGGCCTCGATCGGGCTGTCGATCAGCTGGTCGAAATCGCGGGCGAGCCAGCCCTGGTCCTGTTCCGGCAGGGGCAGAAAGGCCCGCCAGCCCTCCGGCAGGGTCAGGCTGAGTCGGTGGGGCGACCAACGCTCCCCCTCCAGCTGCAGGGCCACCCCGGCCAGGCAGAGGAAGCCGTGGTCCCCGTTGAGCTGGCAGGTGCGCACCGAGAGATCGGTGGCCAGGATCCGCCAGCAGAGCTGCACCGGTGCCTGACCCTCGCAGTGGATCCGCCAGCAGGAGGTCTCCAGTCGCTCGATCGCCAGGTCGCGATCACCCTGGCGGGCGCTGAGGCCCTCCAGGGTGCGCACGTAGTCGCGGATCAGGTAGGAGCCGGGGGTCCAGGCGGGCAGACGCACCAGGGTGGAGCTGCGCCGGGGGTGCCAGCGCAGGGTGGCCCGCACCAGATGCCGCTCGGGCGCCGTCAGATCCAGGTGCAGGTGGGGGGGCGACCAGGTTTCAGGCACCGAGGCTGACGACGGCGTCGGGCAGGTGGCGGGCGGCGGCGGCGAGGGCCTCACGGGCGGCGTAGGCGCGGGTCAGGCGGGAGAGCAGGCCATCGAGGTCGCGGCTGCGGCTGAGCCGTTGCAGATCGGCCACCAGGGCGAGGCCGCCATCGGCGCTGCGCTGCCAGCCCAGGGTGAGGCCATCGGGCAGGGTGACCCGCAGCTCGACCCGCTGCCGTTCCGGCCCGAAGCCGTTGAGCACCCCGCCGGCCTCGGGATGGAGGCCGAGGCTCTCCAGGCTGGCGGCAAGGCAGTGGGTATCCCGCAGCACGGTCGGCAGGATCGAGAGATGGGACATCGTTGCCAGGCTCCAGGCATTGGCCATGCTGGTGGGAACCTAGCGAGACCGCCAGGGTGATCCGGTCGCCGATGTCACCGGCCATCGAGCTCGTCGCTGGGGAGTGGCCGCGCCGGCCCCCCAGCGCCGCCCGGCGGCGGCAGTTGCGGCCGCCGCTGCCAGCAAGCCGCCGCTGCCAGCAGCCCCGCTGCCGGCAGCCAGCCCAGCCCATCAGCAGCCCTTCTCCGGTTTCTTTTTATCTTCTGGGCACCTCGAAAAATTGTCCAACCCGCCCCTGCCCGGAGCCAGTTGCGGGTAGCCGTAATGGCTCCAGATCCATGGGGAGATCTCGCTGTGGAACGGAACGGGGTCTCCCATGGATCCCATCCGCAACGCGATGCTGGCGCGGTGCCAATGGGCAGAATGAAGGCGCCACAACAGATCGCGAGATGAAGGTCCAGAGATGAAGGTGCTGAGATGAAGGTCCTGAGATGTTGTTGATGCCCTGCGTCTCAGGATGTGGCTGTGATGTGGGCCCGATCGGCTCTGTCTCTGTTCGGGATCTGGTCTGCTGACCCCTGCGCAACAGGCTTCTGGCGATGACCGCCACCCGATCCGCCGAGCGCCTTTTTCCCTCGTTCCAACCCCCGATTGCCGCGCGCTTTCGCCCCTGCCGCACCGATGAACCCGCCCCTTGCTCCGTCCCCGGATCCTTTCCCTGGCGACCGTCGTGCGTTGGCGGCCCCGACCGCTTCGGGCCGCTCGGCTGAGGGTTCAGCGCCCCTGCCGGCCTGCCCAGCGGATCCCGAGGGCGCTGCCGCCGCCGCCCTGCTCTGGCCCCAGGCCTGGCCCGAGGCTCTGCCGCCGCTGCGGCTGGGGGTGATGGCCTCCGGTGCCGGCAGCAACTTCGAGGCGCTGGTGCGTGCTGGCCGCCAGGGCCCCCTGAATGCCGAGGTGGTGCAGCTGGTGGTCAACAATCCCGGCTGCGGTGCCAGCCGGCGGGCCGCAGCGCTCGCGGTGCCCTGCGCCCTGCTCGATCACAGGGAGCTGCGGGACCGGCGCCAGCTCGACCAGCGGATCGCAGCCCTGTTTCAGGAGCAGGGGGTCGATCTGGTGGTGATGGCCGGCTGGATGCGGATCGTCACCCCGGAGTTGATCGGCGCCTATCCGCAGCGGCTGCTCAACATCCACCCCTCCCTGCTGCCGAGCTTCCGGGGCGTGGATGCGGTGGGCCAGGCCCTGGCCGCCGGTGTGCGGCTCAGCGGCTGCACCGCTCACCTGGTGGTCGAGGAGGTGGATGCGGGGCCGATCCTGGCCCAGGCGGCGGTGCCGGTGCTGGCCGGTGATGACCACGCCAGCCTCAGCGCCCGCATCCAGCGGCAGGAGCACCGGCTGTTGCCCCGGGCCGTGGCCCTGGCGGCGGCCCGGTTGCGGTAGCGGTAGCGGATGCCCTCTGGTCGCGCCTGCGGGCTGGGCCTGGGATCGACGGGCCGGGGCTGGCTTGCCATCCCCGTCGCCCCGCTGGCGAGGCCTACCAGCCAGCGCCGTTGAGCCCCGGCTGCCGGACTGGTTGGCAGCGGCCTGGAGGGCTGGCCCAGGCAAGCCCCGACCGGACGGCTCCGAAACGGCCGAGGGCTCCGGAAGGGAGCTCAGGGATAAAAGGGCAGCAGCGGCAGGCCCGCCTCCGCCTCCAGCCCGGCCAGCAGGTTGAGGGCTTGCACGCCCTGGCCCGCCTGGCCCTTGATCAGGTTGTCGATGGCGCTCATCACGATCAGCTGGCCGGTGCGCCCATCCACCTGCACGGACAGCAGGCAGCGGTTGGTCTGGCGCACCCACTTGGTGGATGGATAGGTGCCCACCGGCAGCACCTCCACGCAGGGCCGCTGGCGGTAGGCGGCGGCCAGCAGGGTGGTGCAGTCTTCGGCGGTGAGGCCCGGATCCCGCAGGCGGGCGTAGACGGTGGCCAGCAGGCCCCGCACCATCGGCATCAGGTGGGGGGTGAACTGCAGCTGGATCGGCTGGCCGGCCGCCTGGGAGGCCAGCTGCTCGATCTCGCTGGTGTGGCGATGGCCCACCACGCCGTAGGGCGCCACCGCTTCGGAGGCCTCTGCGAGCAGCAGGTGTTCCTTGGCGGCCCGGCCGCCGCCGGAGGTGCCGGTCTTGGCATCGATGACGATGCCGGAGGTTTCGATCAGACCCTGGTTGAGGAAGGGCAGCAGGGCCAGGAGGCTGGCGGTGGGGAAACAGCCCGGTGCCGCCACCAGCCGCGCCTGGCGGATCCGCGCCTCCTCCCATTCCACCAACCCATACACGGCCTCGGCGCAGAGGTCGGCGTCGCTGCGGGGCACGCTGCGGGCTTCGGCGCTGTAGACCTCCTGCCAGCGGGCCAGGGAGCGGTAGCGGTAGTCGGCGGAGAGATCCACCACCCGCACGCCCCGCTGCAGCAACTCCGGCACCAGGGTGGCGGCCACGCCGTTGGGCAGGCTGAGCACCGCCAGGTCGGCCGCGGCGGCGATGGCGGCCGGATCGGGGCTCTGCACCACCGGGTCGCCGGGCAGGGGCAGGAAGTGCACCAGTTCGCTCCAGCGCTTGCCGCTGCTGCGTTCGCCGCCCAGGAACGACACCTCCAGGCCGGGGTGATCGTGGAGCAGCCGCAGGGTCTGCAGGCCGCCGTAGCCGCTGGCGCCGATCACGGCGACCCGAGTGCCTGTCATGCCGGAGTCGAGGGAACGAAGGATCGTACCGGGACCTATAACTACAGATCAGCCTGCTCGCCACGGTCCTGACCAGCGCCCCCTCCAGCCTCGGCTCCGCCACCGGCCCCTGGGATCGGCCCGGCCCCAGCGCCGCCCCGGCCAGCGCCCCAGACTCCCCGCTGGCTGGCCTGCCGCCTGGCGATGTCGCGCCGCCCCAGGGGGCGGCGGCGATCACGGCCTCCGACTCGCGTGCCATGCCTGAGGCCCCGTCTGCGGCCCGGGTGTTGTTCGATCCGATCGCCGATGCCCTGGCGGCGATCCGCAACGGCGAAGCGATCGTGGTGGTGGACGATGAAAATCGCGAGAACGAGGGCGATCTGATCTGTGCGGCCCAGTTCGCTACCCCCCAGCAGATCAACTTCATGGCCACCGCCGCCCGGGGCCTGATCTGCCTGGCGATGGAGGGGGAGCGGCTCGACGCCCTCGATCTGCCGTTGATGGTGGATCGCAACACCGACAGCAATCAGACCGCCTTCACGGTGAGTGTTGACGCCGGCCCGGAAAGCGGCGTGAGCACCGGCATCTCCGCCGAAGACCGGGCTCGCACGATCCAGGTGGCGATCCACCCGGAGACCCGCCCCCGGGATCTGCGCCGTCCGGGCCACATCTTTCCGTTGCGGGCCCGCGATGGCGGTGTGCTCAAGCGCGCCGGCCACACGGAAGCGGCGGTCGACCTGGCCCGCCTGGCGGGGCTCTATCCAGCCGGTGTGATCTGCGAAATCCAGAATGCCGATGGCTCGATGGCCCGGCTGCCCCAGCTGGTCGACTACGCCCGCGATCACGGCCTGAAGCTGATCTCGATCGCCGATCTGATCCGCTATCGGCTCGACACCGAACGGTTCGTGCGGCGCCAGGCGGAGGCGGCCCTGCCCAGCAGCTTCGGCACTTTCCGGGCGATCGGCTTCCGCAATGAGCTCGATGGCAGCGAGCATGTGGCGATCGTCAAGGGCCATCCCGAGCGGGCCGTCGGTCCGGTGCTGGTGCGTGTCCATTCCGAGTGCCTCACCGGCGATGCCTTCGGCTCCCTGCGCTGCGACTGTCGCCCCCAGCTGGAGGCGGCGCTGCGGATGATCGAGGCCGCCGGTGAAGGTCTGGTGGTCTACCTGCGCCAGGAGGGCCGGGGCATCGGCCTGATCAACAAATTACGCGCCTATTCCCTTCAGGATGGCGGTCTCGATACGGTCGAGGCCAATGAGCGGCTCGGCTTTGCCGCCGACCTGCGCAACTATGGCGTCGGCGCCCAGATCCTCAGCGACCTTGGCGTGCGGCGGCTGCGGCTGATCACCAACAACCCCCGCAAGATTGCCGGCCTGGGTGGCTATGGGCTGGTGGTGGAAGACCGGGTGCCGTTGGTGATGGATCCCGGTGCTCACAACGCCGCGTATCTCAACGCCAAGCGCCTCAAGCTTGGCCACCTGATGGAGAGCGGCACCCAGCCTGCCGTCGTCGATGCCACCCCCCATGGCCTCAGCGCCGTGCTGGCCTGGCGTGGCGAAGCCGATGAGCGCATCGCCACCGAGCGGGTCGCGGCCCTGGCGGCCTGGGCCCAGAAGCGGGAGCTGCGGCTTGAACGCGAGGAGCACCCACGGCTGCGGGCCCTGCTCGACCAGCCCCGGATCGCCCTGCTGCTCAGTGCCGCCCCAGACCGCCAGCTGAGTGCGGCCGACCTGGCCGGACCGCTGATGGTGATGGCCCGCTGGCCCCAGACCCTCGGGGTGGGCCTGCTGCTGACCCCTGATCAGCGCCGCCACAGCCATCCGAGCGTTGACCTGGAGCCTGAACAGCGGCCCCTGGGTGATCTGCAGGAGGGCGCCGACCCGGCCACCTGCCCCCTGCTCAACCTCACCCCCGGTGCCTTCATCCGCTGGGACGGGTAGGGCGAGGGGTGTAGGCGGACGCCCCTTCCAGCCATCGGTTCCGACCCGTGGCGCCCACCCCAAGCAGTTGGCCCGCACCCCCGATGGCGGGCTCTGGCCCCGCCACATCCCCGGTGGCAGCTCCATCCTGCCGGTGGTGCTGGAGGAGCTGATCCTGGCCCTGCTTGATGGCAGCGGACCCGACGATCTGGAGCGCTGGTTGGCGGCCCTGCAGGGCTGTGCTGAATCGAGCCGTCGCGGTGATCAGGATTCTCCGCTGCCCTGCAGCATCTGTCTGAGGGTCTCCACTTTGTCGTGATCGACCGGGGCGAGACGTCCCTGCTGCTGCAACGTCTCCAGGATCGCCAGGGCACGCTGCAGCAGCAGCGGCTCGATCGGCAGCGCCGACCCCCCCACCCTGACCAGGGACGAGACCAGATCAAGCTGAAAGTCGGCCCGATCCGGCTCCGCCGCCGCCAGCCGCTCCTTAATCTCCAGGCTGGCCTGATAGGCCTGCCGTGCCGCTTCGCCCTGGCCCAGCGCCCCATACAGATCGCCCATCCTGTTGAACGACACCGACAGGTCGCGTTGGTAGTCGGCCCGATCCGGCTCCGCCGCCGCGCGCTGCTGAAATCGCTCCAGCAGCTGCCTTTGGCGAGCCACGGCGCGCTCGGTCAGGCCGAGGGACAGGTGCGCCCTGGCTTCCGCATCCGCCAGGGGGGGGGCGCCGCGATGGTCGAGCGGCAGGGTTTCCAGCACTTCGGCCGCAAGGGCGGCGACGGCCCTGGTCTGCCCCTGCTGCTGCAAGTGGTTCAGCAAGGCCGCCGCCAGGCCAGCGGCGTCATCGCGGTGGCCCCCCTGCAGCAGGTTGCGCAGGGCTTCGATGCCATCCTCCAGGCTGCGGCTCTGTTGCAGCCGCCAGAGGCGAAAGCTGGCGGCGCGCCGGCAGCGTGCCGAGCGGTCGTGCGGGCTGCTCTGGCGGGCGAGGCCTTCGGCGCTCCAGCGGTGCACCCAGGCCTGGCCCTCCTCGGAGAGCACCACCAGTGACAGGGCCGCCAGCCGCTGCAGGGCCTCCTGCAGCTCAGAGACCCTCGCCTCAGCCGCTGGCGCGGCCATCGCCTCGCCCAGGTCAGCATCCCCCGCCTGGACCAGCATCCGCGCCAGTTCCGCCGGCGCCACCGGCAGGTTCGACACCGCCAGCTGCAGCAGCACCTCCTCGTCGCCGCGCCGGCGGGCGATCGCCACCAGCTCGTCCAGCAACACATCGCGCAGGCCCAGGGTCAACACCTGCTGCAGTCGCTCCTCCAGGCCGCTGGTCGCGTCCGGCAGCGCCAGTCCGCAGTCGGCCAGGGCCTGCTCCAACCGCTGCCGCACCGCCGGCAGACGAGCTTCGCCCTGCCGCAGCAAGGCATCAAGAAACTCCAGCAGCCGCGGGTGGCCGCCGATCCTGCGCAGAACCGCCACCAGCTCCTCCGCCGGCTGTTGGCGCAGGCCCGGAAGCCGTTGCACCAGCTTGCGGGTTTCAGCTCCGCTCAAGGGGCCCAGGGGCACCAGCTTCAGCGATGCCATCGCCCGCGGCAGCGGATGGCGGCAGGTGAGCAGCAACCGGCCCCGGCGGGCCGCCGCCAGCAGCAGCTCCAGGTTGGCGGCGGTGTCGCGGTCGAGAAAGGATTCCCCACCCACGCTCAGGTTGCGCTCGAAGTCGTCGAGCACCAGCAGCAGCGGTTCCTGGGTCAGAACCTGCTGCAGCAGCCGCAGCCGCAGCTCCTCGTCCAGGCCGTCCTGCCGCAGGGCCTCGGCCAGGGGCCGCAAGGCCGGGCGTCCCGCCAGGGCCAGGGTCAGACCCAGCTCCCGGCCGATCGCCAGCAGATCAAAGCGACCGCTGTGGCTGGCGATCAGCCAGCCGTCGTCCGCCAGTCGCTGCATCACCCGCCCGGCCACACTGCTCTTGCCCACCCCGCCGATGCCGCTCAGCAGCACGCCCCCCGGTGCCCCGTCGCGCAGCCGGCGCAGGCAGAGGCGCAGCTCCCGGCGCCGGCCCACCAGATCACCGATCGCCAGCTGGGGCACGGGGCCGAGCAGCGGTGGCGAGGGCGGCGTCCGCAGCGGCTGCTTGTCGGCGCCCAGATCCGCCAGGGGCCCTTCCTCGCCCGCCCCATAGAGGGCGGCGGTGGCGGCCTCCGGCAGGGTGTCGGCCAGGGGGGCTCCCTGCTCCAGCCGCTGCAACCGCTCGGCCTCCAGCTCCTGTCGCGCTGCGGCCAGGGCGCGGCTGGCCAGCACGGGTTCACCGCGGCTGAGGTGGCCGTAGAAGGCGCGGGCCAGGTCGGCGGCATAGCGGTCGCTCACCGTGGTCTGCATCGCCACCACGCTGGGGATGCCCGCCTGGATCAGGGCCTGGGCCAGGCTGGCGGTGGTGCCCGCTTCAACGCCGCCGTGACAGCTGTTGAGCACCACCAGGGGCAGGGGGCGGCCCAGCGGACGCAGCGGGGCCACCAACAGCTCCGCCGTGACCGGCACCGCCTGGCCGAGTTCATCCTCCAGCTCCAGCGCCCCGGGGGTGCCGTGACAGCTGAGGTGAAGCACGTGGTAGGCATCGGCGGCGATCGCGGCGGCGATCTGCTCGGGATGGCCCACCTCCAGAATCTTCACCGCCACGTTGTCGTGCCGTTGGGCCGGTTCCACGGCATCGAGGATGTTCTGCAGCTCCCGCTCGTGGTCGAGCAGCGGGGAGCTGGTGCCCTGATCCGGAGCACCCACCGCCACCAGCACCTTCAGCGGCCCCGGCAGCGGTGGCAGCGGCGCCGCGGCCGGGGCGGGCAGTCGGCGGCGCAACAGCACTGCGGGCCGCAGGGCGAGCAGGCGTCCATCAGCCAGCGGCAGCACTTCATAGGGCAACCCCAGCAGCTCCGGATCCTCCGCCTCGATCTCCACCAGCACCGTCACGCCCACCCCGGCGCCATCCACCAGCCGGCCCAGGGCTGCGGCGGCGCCCGGCGGTAGGCAGAACCCCGCCAGAGCCTGGCCGAGGGCGCGCAGCTCCCCCTCCATCGCCGCCCGGCCGGTGGCCGCCCAGTCGCGGCTGCCGCCACCGAAGCCTCGCAGAAAGGCGCGGCGGCCCTCCAGAAGCGGAGCGGGAATGGCCGGATGCGTCGCTTCGAACGGTCCCTGGTCGCCCACCATCGCCTGCACCGCGATGGCGCCATCACCGCGGCGCCCCAGTTGCAAACGCACCCGCTCCAGGCGACCTGCCGCCGGCTGACCCAGGGGGGGCGGCCCGGCCCGGCGGTGCAGCAGGGCAGCGGCGATGCTCTGGTGATCCTCGATCGAAAGGCGGCAGAGGGGCTTGAGCAGCGGTGGAATCGGGGCGTCGTTGCCGACCTGCACGGGAATCAGGAGCTGGCCGTTCTTGATCCGCTCGTAGGTGAGGGTTGCCACCTCGGCGCTGACCCATGGGCTCAACAGCGACTGGGCCGAAAACACGATCAGGCCGGCATCGGCCTGCTCCAGCCCCTGGTTCATCTTGGCGATGATGTCGTCGCCGGGGCCGATCTCCCAGATGTCCAGCCAGGCGTCGATTCCCTGCTGGCGGAGGTAGCGGGCCAGCGCTTCTACGGCCGCTTTATCCCTGGAGGAATGGCTCAGAAAGACCCGCATGCTGGTGCCCTTGATCGTTGTCGGCGTCCCCAGCGAAACCGGGCAGGGAGCGATGGTTGGAGAGTAGCGGCACTGGCTCGGCAGGCGAATCGCCATTGGCTTGGGCTGATCGCCGTGGAGCAGGGACCGCTCGCGATCGAGCGGGGTCTGGCGGCCTGGACCTGGGCCTCGGCGTTGAGCGATCACCCAATCAAAAAGCCCCGGGGATTCCGGGGCTGCTCAAGGTAGCGGAAGCGGACGACGCTGCCGATGGATTCGGCTGGGCTGAATCCGTCGCCAGGAGGTGGGTTACCCCAGAGGCGCTCGGGGCGGTTCCCTTCCTGATTCGCTGATCACCAGCCCTTGGCGGACTGCTCGATCACATAGGCGGCCACATCGGCGATGTCGGCGGAGCTGAGCTTGCCGCCGAAGGCGGGCATGGCGTTCTTGCCGTTGGTGACCTGGGTGGCGACAGCGGCCTCAGGGCCATCGGCATAGCCGGTGAGATAGGCCTTGAGCGCATCGGCCTTGAGGGTGCGCTCGGCATTCACCACATTGCCGCCGCCCATGTGGCAGGCGGCGCAGTTGGCGGAGAAGACTTGGGCGCCATGGGCGCTGTCGGCGGCGAAGCTGGGAGCAGCTCCGAACACCAGCGCCAGGCAGAGGGCGAAGAAAGAGATGAGACGACGCATGGTCGTTGCTGGAGAACACGGGCAACAGGCCCAAACTACGGGGCCGGTGCCGGGCGATGCGACTGGCCGTTGCATTCGCAACAATTGGGCAACATCGCCGTTGCTGCAGCGCTTCCGCGGCATCGCCATCGCTCCGCCGGCCGCCGATGGGTGCGGATAACCGAACCTCTGCCGCCCGTGGTCGCCGCCGGCCTTAACCCGGCAGTCGGCCCCGGTGGGGCACTCCGGCTGTCTCCAGCGCGGAGGCCAGGGTCGGCGCGTAGCTGGTCAGGCCGAAACGCTCCGGCGGGCTGACGGGCTCATGCACGAAGTGGCGCTGGCGAATCGAGAAGCGGTCCCAGGCATTCACCTCGATCCGCAGCAGCTTGATCAGTCCTTCGATCAGCCAGCCCGTCAGCTCCAGCCCCAGGGGCGGCACCCAGCCCCGACGCCAGCGCACCAGCGTGGCCACCGCCTGGTTGACCGTGATCGGCGCCTGGCCCAGCACCAGCCGCCGCACCGCCCCCTGGCCCGGTTCCGGATTGGGTTGGTGCGCTGTGGTGGCCAGGTGGGCGCAGACGGTGGCGATGTCGGCGGCGTGGATGAAATGGAAGCTGGCATCGGCTCGCAGCCACTTGGCCAGGGGCAGCCAGGGGATCGCCTCCTTCACGCCGGAGGTCAGGTAGCTGGTGGGATGGGGATCGCCCGCCACCACCCGGCCGCCGAAGACCAGGGTGGGAAACACCGCCACGATTCGCTCCGCCAGCGGATGGACCTCCAGCTCCTGCAGGCACTGGGCCTTGGTCTGGATGTATTCGGTGCCGAAGGCCATCGCCTCGGGCAGCAGCCGCAGCTGGCGATCGAGGATGCTGGCGGTGGAGAAATAGATCACCTGCTCCAGCCGTTGCGGATCGAGCAACGCCAGCAGCCGCTTCACCGCCACCACATTCACCTGCTGGGCCCGCTCCGGATCGCCCCAGGCGGTGGCGGTGTGGATCACGCGGGTGGCGCTGGCGATGGCGGCGGCGTGGGGCTCGAGATCGCGGAGGTCTCCCACCAGCAGGGTGATGCGCGGATCGTGGCGGGGCACCGCCCGCAGCTTGGCCGGATCCCGCAGCAGCAGCAGCAGTTCGGCGTTGGAGTGGCGGTAGAGGTGTTCGGCCGTGTACTGACCGACGCAACCGGCGGCGCCGGTGATCAGGATCCGGGCCGGGGCGCTCAAACGGCTGCCCTCAGCAGCTCGTGCACCGCCTTGCCGGTCTCGAAGAAGACGCGGGCGTTGTCCTCGGGGGTGCCGGGCAGGATGCCGTGGCCGAGGTTGAGGATGTGACGGCGGCCGCGGGCCTTGCGCACCGTGTCGAGGATGCGCTCGCGAATGCCCTCCGGGCTGCCGAACAGCAGGCCGGGATCCACATTGCCCTGCACACCCACATGCTCGGGCAGGCGGGCCAGACCGTCGGCCATGTCCACCGTCCAGTCGAGGGAGACGATGTCGACCCCGGTGCGGCCCATCCGCTCCAGCACCCCGGCACTGCCGGAGATGTAGAGAATCAGCGGGGTGTCCGGATGGGTGGCCTTCACCTGATCGATCACCCGCTTCTGATAAGGCGCCGCGAAGGTGTCGTAGTCGATCGGGCTGAGCTGGCCCGCCCAGCTGTCGAACAGCTGCACCACCTGGGCGCCGCTGTCGATCTGATACCGCACATAGGTGGCGATCGAATCGGCCAGATGGGCCAGCAGCTGGTGCAACAGCGCCGGCTCCTGGAAGGCCATCGCCTTGATCACCGCGTAATTCTTCGAGCTCTTGCCCTCCACCGCATAGGCGGCCAGGGTCCAGGGGGCGCCGACGAAGCCGAGCACGGCCGCCTCGTTGCCCACCGAGGCCCGCAGCCGCCCGAGCACCTCACCCACGAACGGCAGCGCTGCGGCCGGGTCGAGGGGACGCAGGGCATCCACCTGGGCCTGGCTGCGGATCGCGGGCTCGATGATCGGACCGCGGCTTTCGATGATGTCGAAGTCGATCCCCATTCCCGGCAGCGGCGTGAGGATGTCCGAGAAGAGGATCACACCGTCGGGCCGGAAGGCGTGGAACGGCTGCATCGAGATCTCATAGGAGAGATCAGGGTTTTCCGAGCGTTCACGGAAGCCGGGATGGCGATCCCGCAGGTCGCGATAGACCTTCATGTAGCGGCCCGCCTGGCGCATCATCCACACCGGCGGCCTCTCCACCTGCTCACCTCGGGCGGCGCGCAGCAGCAGGGGAAGGGAATCGGCCATGGATGCCAGGGAGGGGGCAGGGTGAGGCCGAACCTAGCCGAGAGCCCTCTCCCCCACAGCCACCGACCGCCGCCGGAGGGCGGCGGTGTTGCGGAGCGTCACGTTCGTGGGTTCAGCCCCCTTCGCCCAGGGCTGCTGGACTGGCGGCTTCCTGCTCCGGCAGCCGGGTCGGGTCGTGGCGGAACACCAGCACCGACAGGGGCGGCAGACAGAGGTCGAGGGAGTTCTCGTAGCCGTGGATGCCCCAGGCATCGGTGAACTTGCCGCCGAGGTTGCCGAGGTTGCTGCCGCCGTATCGGTCGCTGTCGGTGTTGAAGGCTTCGGTGTAGAAGCCCTGCAGGGGGACGCCGACGCGATAGTGGCCGTGGCTCTGGGGGGTGAAGTTGGCGACCACCACCAGCCAGCGACCGCTGCTGCTCTCGCGACGCATGAAGCTGATCACGGAGTTGCTGGTGTCTTTGCAGTCGATCCACTGGAAGCCGTATTCACTGAAGTCGTCACCCCAGAGAGCCCGCTCCGATTTGTAGAACGTGTTCAGATCGTCCACCAGCCGCATCAGAGCCTGGTGGGGTTCGTATTGCAGCAGTTCCCACTGCAGATCACCCCAAACGTTCCATTCAGCCCTCTGGCCGAATTCCATGCCCATGAAGATCGTCTTCTTGCCGGGGTGGGTCCACATGTAGGCCAGCAGGGCTCGCACGTTGGCGAACTTCTGCCAGTCGTCACCGGGCATCTTATGGAGCAGATTGCTCTTGCCATGCACCACCTCATCGTGGCTGAGGGCGAGCATGAAGTTTTCGGTGAAGGCGTACCAGATCGAGAAGGTGACGTTGTTCTGGTGAAACTGCCGGAACCAGGGGTCGAGCTCGAAGTAATCGAGCATGTCGTGCATCCAGCCCATGTTCCACTTCAGGTTGAAGCCCAGGCCGCCGATGTCGGTCGGTTGGGTCACCAGGGGCCAGGTGGTTGATTCCTCAGCGATCGACAGGGCGCCCGGGAAGTGCTGGAACAACACGTGGTTGGCCTGCTGCAGGAAGCGCACGGCCTCGGTGTTCTCGCGACCGCCGTGTTCGTTGGCCAGCCATTCGCCGTCGGGGCGCAGATAATCGCGATAGAGCATCGAAGCGACCGCATCGACACGGATGCCATCGATGTGATACTCCTCAAACCAGAAGATCAGGTTTGCAACCAGGAAGTTGCGCACCTCATTGCGGCTGTAGTTGAAGATCAGCGTGCCCCATTCCTTGTGCTCACCAATGCGCGGATCGGCATGTTCGTAGAGATGGGCACCATCGAAGAAGGCCAGGCCGTGGGCATCCTTGGGGAAGTGGCCCGGCACCCAATCCAGAATCACGCCGATCCCCTCGGCATGGCAGCGATCGACGAAGGCTCGGAATTCGTTCGGGGCGCCAAAGCGGCTGGTGGGGGCATACCAGCCAGTCACCTGATACCCCCAGGAGCCATCGAAGGGATGCTCGGAGATGGGCATCAGCTCGATGTGGGTGAAACCCCGTTCCTTGACGTAGGGGATCACCCGATCGGCCAGTTCCGGATAGGTGAGCAGGCGGGCGCCGGGCTTGAGGTCCGCCGCCGGCACCGGCGGCCGGCTGCTGCCATCGGCCTCGATGTAGGGCTGGTCGGCGGAGGCATGCATCCAGCTGCCGAGGTGCATCTCGTACACCGCGATCGGCTGCTCCAGGGGATTGCGGCTGTCCCGCTGCTGCATCCAGGCGCCGTCCTGCCAGGGATACCCCCCCAGCTGGGCCACCACCGAGGCATTCTCAGGCCGCACCTGGTGCCGGAATCCGTAGGGGTCGGCCTTGCCGTAGCAGTGGCCGTCCTGGGTGCGGATCTCATACTTGTAGAGGCATCCCTGGCCAAGGCCGGGAATGAACAGCTCCCAGCAGCCGCCGAGGCGCTGCTGCATCGGATGGTGGCGGCCGTCCCAGCTGTTGAAATCGCCGAGCACCGCCACGCTGCGGGCATTGGGAGCCCAGAGGCAGAACTGCACGCCGGTCACGCCCTCGCGCTCCACCGGATGGGCACCCATCCGCTGCCAGATGTGGTGATGGTTGCCCTCCGCGAACAGATGGCGATCGAGCTCGCCCATCCATTCCTCACGGAAGGCCCAGGGATCGTGGGCTTCGTGTTCGATGCCACCCCGCAGCACCCGCACCCGGTAGCGGCTGCCGGGGGATGAGGCCAACCTGGCTTCGAACAGCCACGGATGGTGGGGCGTGCCCATCAGCAGGGGCTCGCTGCCCTCCTGCAGCAGCTGCACCCGCTCCGCCTCGGGCATCCAGACCCTCACCACCCAACCCCCGTCCAGGGGCTGGGGGCCGAGGATGGCGAAGGGGTGGTCATGGCGGCACTCCGCCAGCCTGGTCGCGTCTTCGACCATCCAATCAAGGCTGGACAGAACCATGGCAAACGTGTCGCTGGGCGGGATCGCGAGCCTACGCCGCCTCGGCCGGAATCAGACCCCGCCTGGGCCGGTCGCTGGTTCGCTGGGGAAATCGACACCGACGATGCGATTGCTGCTGTCGAGGATCACGAACAGGCTGTCGGTGAGCCGCTGGAAGCCGGTGGTGACCAGAACAAGCTTGCTGTCGATGGTGGATTCCGCACGAACCACCCGCCGAATCGCCACGTAATTGCCGGTGAGCCGCTGCAGCCGCTGCCACTTGATCTGCAACCGATCCGCCGGAATCTCCGCCTGGAGATCGGGGCTCAACAGGGCCTGGGCGGAAACATAGCGGCCCTGGCTCAGATCTTCGACAAACCGTCGCGCCACCGCCTCGGCCGCCTGGTCGGAGGCATCCAGATGGAAGCCCTCCAGCAAGCCATCGGCATCGATCACCAGCAGCAGATTGCGCTCCCCGGTGCCGCTGCGCAGTCGGGTCGCCACGGTGTTGGAATCCAGACCTGGCTCCACCTGGCCGATCGTCCAGCTCCGCACCGGCGCCATCGCCCGCAGCCGTTGCTGGACCAGGGCCGGGCTCGTCATCCGCTGCAGATTCGGGCTGAACAGCCGGTAGAGGGCCGTGGCGCTGCGACTCTGCAGGGCCTGCAGGATGCGCTCGGCGGCGGCCCGGGCGGCCTCCTGGCTCTGGGCGCTGCTCGGCTGGCCGCCGTGCACCGCCGGCTGGATGCCGCTGGGCCTGACGGGGGCGGCCGGCGCCGGGACGGCCCCCGGTGCCTGGCCCAGCACCGTGCCGGCCAGCCCTGGTGCGGCGGCGCTGATCGCGGCGCTGAGCAGGGTCAGGCCGATCAGCCTGGGGCGGGGCAGTGGGAGGGGCATCGGCAACGGCGGCAGGCCGCACGGGGCGCGGTCAGTCTGCCCCAGTCTCCCGGCTCAGCAACGGTTCGAGCGCCAGGCTCGCGCCGGCACAGCGCAGCTCCAGGCTGATCACCCGATGGCCGGGGCCGGGACCTCCCCTGGGCAGGTTGCCGTCGCCGGCATTCACGGCGATCGCCGGCCAGGCGGCTCCCGCCAGGGCCAGCCGCAATCTTTCCCCCGGCCGCAGACGCAGGGCCAGGGGTTGGAGCGCCAGCCGCCGCGGCGCCGGATCGAGGGCCTGGTCACCCAGCACCCGCAACACCCCGGTGCTGAGCTGCCAGACCCGATCCCCATCGGCCGGCAGCAGCGACAGGGCAGCGACCAGATCGAAGCCGGGTTGATCCGCCCGCACCTCCAGCCGCAGGACCGGCCGGCCCACCAGCCAGCGCTCCTCCGCCTGCGCCTGGCTGGTGAAGCAGGCCACATCGCCGCGCTGATCGAGGTCGGAGCGGTCGACCACCCCGGGGGGCAGGCCCAGATGGCCACCGCGGGCCGGCACCGGGCGCCAGGGATCGTGCACCACCATGACGACCGCGGCCGGCGCGACGGTCTGCGGCTCCGGGGTCCGGCCCTTCAGCTCCCGCTCCTCGAGCAGCAGCCCTTCACCGCAGCTGACCGCAGCGCGGCCGTCGCTGCGGAGCTGCCAGCGCAGCGGGTCGAGACCGGCCGCCCCGAACCCTGGCCCGGCCGTCGCCGCCCTTGCCCCAGGGGTCTGCAGGACGGCGATCCCGTCCCGGCTCTCCCAGAGCTCGCCGTCGGGGCTGGATCTCGCGATCCCGGCAGCCTGGGCTCCGGCGCCGGGGGTCTCAGCAGCGGGCCTGGGCGTGAACCAGCCCGTGGCTCCCTCCCCGGCCAGGGCGATGCCACCCTCCAGAGCCGCCTCCAGAGCTGGCGCCAGCGCCGGGTTCGCCGGGTCGGCGCCGCCGGCCCCGGGCGCCTCGTGCTCGGCTCGCCCGCCCGTTCCCTCGCCACCAGCAGGCCCCTCGGCCGCCGCGGCCAGCAGGTGGCGGCGGAAGAAGGCCAGCTGCAGGGCATCGAGGCCCTCACCCCAGGCCAGATGGCTCCAGGGCCCCACCACCAGGGCCGGCCTGCCGCCGGCCTCCCGGGACCGCAACCACAGGTCGAACACGCCCTCCAGGTGGGGGTCATGCCAGCCACCGATCAGCAGCATCGGCCGCCGCAACAGCGCTGCCGGTGGGCGGTGGCGCCGCCAGGCCGCCCGATCGCGGGGGTCGTTGCGGAGCCAGCCCAGCCCCATCCCATCGGGATCGAGGCGCTCCAGCAGGGCCAGGCCCTGCTCCGGCTGGGTTCCGCCGACCAGGCAGCGACGGATGTCCTCCCATCCCTGCCGATCGCCGCGGCGGCGGCAGCCCTCCGCCGCCAGCTGCAGAGCCCAGCTCAGGCCCAGATTCCACCAGTGGGCCTCCCCCTCCCAGGCCCAGTGGCGACCCTCATCGAGTCCCGCCATCGCCGGCGCCAGGCAATCCGGCAGGGAAGGATCCCCTTCTGCAGACGCTCCTTCGCCACGGCCGTGGTTGAGCAGCTGGCTGAGGCCCTGGTAGGAGAAGCCATAGGTCCCCACCCGCCCATTGCCATCCGGCAGGCTGCGGGCCCAGCGCACCGCCGCGGCCCCATCGGCCGCCTCTCCGGCGAAACCCCTGAACTCTCCCTCCGAATCCCCCCGACCGCGCACGTCCTGCACCGCCACCAGAAAGCCGCGCTCGGCGTACCAGCGCGGATGGGCGTAGGTCACGGTGGAGGCGATGGCACGGCCGTAGGGCTGGCGCATCAGCAGCAGCGGCCAGGGGCCGGTGCCGCCCGGGCGCCACAGCCGGGTCGCCAGTCGCACCCCATCGGGGCACACCATCCAGTGGTCGCTGACCGACACCGGCTCGACCCAGCCCTGCGGTCGCGGCTTCACTCAGCGCACGTCGGGGCAGTGGAGGCCGATCACATACGAGATCAGCACCTCGGCATCGAGCGCGCTGAGGTTCTGGCTCTGGGCCACCCGGTCGACCGAGGGCTTGGCCAGGGCCGACTGGCCGGAGGCGTTGTCCTGCTTGAACTGGTCGCACAGGCTGATGGCCAGCGCCTGGTTGGTCTTCACCCGGTCCAGCAGGGTTGAGGCCTGAGCATGGGGCGGCAGGTTGAACCCCAGCAGCAGCACCGCCGCCGCCAGGCCGGTGGCGATCCGCCTTGCCGGGTTCAGGGGTGCCGCGGTCGTGGTGATGGGCAACGCCAGCGCTGCGGACATGGGCGTGGGGTGGGGAAGGGGCGGCGGATCGATCAGCCCTCTCGCTCCATTTCAGGCAGGACCTCCGCGGCGGGCGGTTCGGTCGGGGTCAGTTCCAGGAGCGACCGGGGGCGGCGGCCGCCTGGAGGATCCAGGCGCGCACGGTCACCAGGGGGATCGGCGCCATCGCCACGCCGGTCAGGCCGCGCTGCAGGCGTCCCACCTGGCGATGGAGGCTGTGGGCGTCGGCCTCGGCCAGGCCCCGGCGGTCGACCACCCCCGCATGCAACAGCAGGGCCGCTTCCGCCGGCTCCAGGCCGATCTCCACCACCAGCCGCGCCTGGCCTCGCAGCCGGATCAACCGGGCTTCGCTGCCGGGGCTGCGGCCGCTGATCTCCCGGATCGTCCGCAGCGACAGGTCCGCCACGGCCTCCCAGCTGTCCAGCGCCTGCCGCCGCAGAATCTCCAGTTCCTGCCGGTAGGCAGGCGCCGGCCTGAACGGGTGCACGGCCATCCCCCGTCAGCGGAGCTCCCCACTGGCCAGGTCCAGGCGGGTCTCGCCGAGCAACACGGGCCTGGAGGCGCCGTCCTCGGCCGGCTCCAGGCGGCGCAGCCGCACCCGCACCTGGCCATCGGGGCTGGTGCGACCCCGACCGCGCACGTTGCGGGCGAGCTGCTCAAGGGTCGGGGCGGCCGCCTCTGGGGCCAGGTCGTCCGGGGCGGCGGCCACCACCAGGTCGCCGCCGTTGTCATAGACCACCGGAACCGTCACGGCTCCTTCCACGGCAATGCGGGGCGTATAGCTCACCGAAAAGGCCAGGCAGGAGATCGCCAGCAGCACGGTGAAGCTGGTGATGCCCACCAGCCGGAAGCGCACGCCCCAGCGGGCCAGAAAGGCGGCCACGGTGAGCAGGGCCAGGGCGCCTCCCGCCGCCCCGAGCCATTGGCCCGCCTGGAACAGGATGGGGTCGGCCGCCATGGTTGCCCGCAAAACCCCCTTATATTGCGGCCCGACCGAACGGCGACACCCCCAGGCGGATGGCCGAACGGTCCAACTCCCGCAAGCGATCGGATGGCGGTTCGGGGCAAGGACCAGGCCGCGATCAGGACCACACCCCAGCCCCTGGCTTGGACGAGGCCTCGATTCCTTCCGCCGCCAGCGGCCCGGAACCGCTCAGCGGGCCGGTGCAGAACCCTTTGGCCCCATCGCTGGAGGTCTCCGGCCGCAGCGGTCGGGCGGCGCTGCCCTCCCGGTGGTCACCGCGCCGCGGGTGGTTCGGCCCCGGTGGGCCCCTGGACATCAGCCGGATCGCGGCCGAGCGGCGGGAGGCCCGCCGCTCCTGGCGCAGCGCCGCCTCGATCGGCAGCCTGGGTCTCGGACTGGCCGTTGGCGGCCTGCTGGTGGTCGGCCTGGCCCTGCGCTGGGGCCTCGACCCCCTGATCGCCGCTGCCTTCGGCCGCTGGAAGCCCCGCCTTGAGGGTCTGGTGGGTCGAGCATTGGGGCACCCGCTGGAGCTTGGGCCCTATCGCGGCTTCGGACCCGATGGCTTGCGGTTGGGAGCGAGCCGGTTCCGGCCCGGCCCCCTGGATGCTTCCACCGTCGCGGTGTCGGGGTTGGTGGTGCGGCCCCTGCCCCTGGCCAGCTGGCGTCAGCGGGCCCTGGTGCTCGATCTGCGCGGTGAGGGGGTGCAGGTCGATCTGCGCCGCAATGCCCGCGGCCGCGTCTGGGAGCTGGGCCAGCTGCCGCCCGGTGGTGAGCCCCCCCGCATCAGCCTCTCCTTTCACCTGCCGGATCCGAGCCGGCTGCGGCTCTGGGGTTACTCCGTCTCCGGCCAGCCCCTGCTGGCCGATCTGCGCGGCGATGGCCAGGTGGTGCTGCATGAGCACCGGCTCGAGGTCCGCAGTCAGCTGACGGTTCCGGGGCGGGGGGGGATGGTCCAGCTGCGGGGAGAGGGTGATTGGAAGCGCAATCTCTGGCAGCTGCAAACGGTGTCGCGCCGCTTCGGCATCGGCGCTCTGCAGCCCCTGTTGCCCCGGCCCTGGAACCTCGATGGCGCCGCCGATGGCCAGGTGCGCCTGCGCCTCGATCAAGGCCGGCCGAGCTGTGATGGATCCCTGTTGGTCCGCCGCTTCCGCTGGCAGCCGCGGGATCGCGTCCAGGCCCTGAGCAGCGACGGTCTGCCCCTGCGCTGCCAGGCGCGGACCCTCACCCTGGCGGAGGCACCCTGGCGCTATGGCCCCTGGAGCGGGCGGATCGCCGCTGGGCGGGCTGCCGATGGGCTGCTCAACCTCCGTCTCAGCGCCCGTCCGCCGGCCGGCCACCCCCTGGCCGCCTCCCTGGCCTCGGCCCCCCCTCTGCGGGCTTCCCTGCGCGGCCGCTGGCGGGCCGGGGTCCTGGCGGTCGAGGAGTTGGAAGGCCGTTATCGCAGCTCCCTGCTGCGCGCCTCCGGTCGTGTCGGCCGGCAGCTGGCCCTGCGCGGTGGCTGGTGGCTCGATCCCACCGACCTGCCCGATTCCGCTCGCCTGCCGGACTGGCTGCGCCGATCAGCGCTGCAGGGATCTCTGCAGGCCGATGGGAGTGCGGGCGCCCCGAGCCTGGCCCTGCGTTCCAGCGGCATCGTCCTACCCCTGGTCGGCCCGGCGCAGCTGGCCCTGTCCTGGAGCGATGGTCTGCTGCGGTTGCAGCAGCTGTCCGCGGTCCACCTGGAGGCCAGCGGCACCATGCCCCTCGCCCAGGTGCCCGGACGGGGGCTGGTGAGCGGCCCGATCCGCTCCCGCTTTCGCCTGCGTGATTTTCCGCTGCAGCGCCTCAATCCCCTGGTGGGCACCCAGCTGCAGGGGCGCATCGATGCCCAGGGTGAGCTGGCCGGAACCGGGGCCGACCTGCGCCCGAACCTGTGGCTGCGGCTGCGCAATCCCGCCGTGGGTCCGTTGCGGCTTCAGGAAACCTGGAGCGGCACCCTCAGCGCCGACGCCGGGTCCGGCCTGTTGCGCCTGGCGGCCGAAGAGCCGGGAGCTCCGGGGCGGTTGGAGGCGCAGCTCGATCGCCGCTGGCAGCCGACCCTGGCCAGCCTCGATCGCGGCGGCGGCAGGTTGACCCTGCAGGGCAGCCCCGAGCGCTATGCCTGGCGGGCCTCCAGCTTCCCGCTGCGGGGTCTGGCCCTGGCCCTCGGCAGCGATCCGGCCCTGCGCAGCCTTCAGGGCCGGATGGGCGGCGAGGGCAGCCTCGAGCTTCGGCCCCTGGCCTTCAACGGTGCCCTCTCCCTCGATCGCCCCTCCCTGCTGGGGGTGTCGGGTCGCAGCCTGGTGGCCCGGATGGACTATCGCCAGCGGCGCTACAGCCTCACCGGCAGCTTTGAGCCGCTGCTGGCGGGGCGGTTGGAGGGCAGCCTGCAGGGCCGCTGGGACGGACCGTTTCAGGCCCGTCTGCAGGGTCGCCATCTGGGCGCCGCCTTTTTCCGCGAGCTGCTCGGCGCCCGCGATCGCTGGTTGGGGGGCCAACGGCCGCCGTTGGGCCAGGCCTCCGATCTCGGTGGCCTGGCGATCGAAACCCTCGGCCGCAGCATCAACGACCAGCTGCGCCTGCTGGCCGAGATGCGCCAGCTGGCCGCCCAGCGCGATCGCCAACTCGCCGAACTAAGCCGGGCCGAACGGTTGCAGCGCCTGCAGACGGCCATCGATGCCGATCTGATCCTCCGCGGCACGGACCCGAAACGGGCCTGGGCCGACCTCGAGGCCCGTGGCCATCTCTGGCTGGAGCACCAGGATCGGGACACCAGCCTGGCGGCCGATCCCTTTGTTTTCAGGCTGCGCGGTCCCCTCAGCGGTGGCGAGGGACGCTTCGATCTCGCGGGCTTCTCCCTGGCCCTGCTGCCCCTGCTCACCCCCGTGCCCGTGGGACTGCGGGGTTCCCTCTCGGCCCAGGGGAGCTACCGGCTGGGCGGAGGGCCGCCCCGGATCGGCCTGGATCTTGCTCTGGCCGGTGGGGCGATCGGCGGCCAGGAGCTGGTTCTGCAAAAGGGTCGGCTGGAGCTGGTTCGCCAGGCCCTGGCCGTGAAACTGGCGCTGCGCTCCAAGGCGGCCAGCCAGGGGCTGACCATGGAGGGCACCATCCCCCTCGATCCCGATCGCAAGGACTTGCTTCTGTATGTCGCCAGCCGCGATGACGGGCTCCTTTTCCTCAGCCGTCTGGCCGGGGCGGCCCTGGACTGGCGGCGGGGCACGGCCAACCTGCGGCTGCGGGTGGGCGGCAGTCTGCGGGAGCCGAGCGCCGAAGGTTCTCTCAGCCTGCGCGACGGCGAATGCCAGCTGGCCGGCCAGACGCTCAAGGCGGTCCAGGCCACCGTGCTGTTTGATACCAGCGTGGTCGAGGTCAAGGGTTTCACGGCCCGGGTGGGCAGCGCCGGCCGGATCCGCGCCGAGGGCAGGCTTGGCCTGGTTCGTCCCCTGGAGGGGCCCCCGAGCCTGGCGCTGGAGCTGCAGGCTGTTCCCTTCGCCATGCCCCGCGTCAATGCCCGCGCCGAGGGTCGTATGACCGTGGCGGGGTCCCTGCTCGCCCCCCGGCTTGGGGGAACGTTGGCGATCGGCCACGGCAAGATCAACGTTCAACCGGCGGGGCTGGCCGCAGCCCCGCCGGGTTCCGAGAAGCCCCCCCAGCCCACCACCCTGCCGAGGCTGCTCGAATCGCAGTGGGACTTCCGCGACAAGCTGGTGTTGCTCGGTCCCGATGTCGAATCGGCCGCCTCGCTGTCGCTGGAACAGACCATCCCGCGGCTCTCCTGGCTCAGCTTTGATGGCCTGCAGGTGCGGCTGGGCCCCGACCTGCGGGTGGTGCTGCCCAATGTCGCCAGCTTCAGCACCGGCGGCGGGGTGCGGATCAGCGGTCGCCTCGACCCCAGCCTGCGGGCTGCGGGGGTTGTGAGGCTGCTGCAGGGGCGCCTCAATCTCTTCACCACCAACTTCAGCCTCGATCCCGATGCCCCCAACGTCGCCGTCTTCACCCCGTCCCTGGGGCTGATCCCCTACCTCGATATCGCCCTGCGCACCCGGATCGCCGACAGCCTCCACACCCTGGCCCCGAGCGGCCTGGCCGATGCCGAGGCCGTGGCCCTGGCCAACACCCAGCTGGCGGCCCAGGGCGGCTTCTCCTCCCTCAGCCAGCTCAGCCTGATCCTGGTGACGGTGAGCGTCAGCGGACCCGCCGATCGGATCGCCGACAACCTGCGGCTGCGCAGCAGTCCGCCCCTCCCCCAGGAGCGTCTGGTGGCCCTGATCGGCGGCAACTCCCTCGCCGGACTTGGGGGCGGTGAAGCCGGCACGGCCCTGGCCACAGCCCTGGGTCAGTCGCTGCTTTCACCGCTGCTGAGCACCCTTTCCGATGCCCTCGGCCAGCGGGTGAGCATGGCCCTCTATCCCACCTACGTGACGCCCCAGGTGAGTTCCATCCAGCAGCCGCGCAGCCGCACGGTTCCGCCCCAGCTGGTGTTCGGCGCCGAGGTCGGCTTCGACATCAGCGAGCGGTTCAATGCCTCCCTGCTGGCCGCTCCGAACCGGTCCGACATCCCCCCCCAGGTCACCCTCAACTATCGGGCCTCGGAACGGGTCAACCTGGAGGCTTCGGTCGACACCCAGGGCTCCTGGCAGAGCCAGTTGCGGGTGTTCTTCCGGTTTTAGGAGTTTGCTGACCCGATCCCTCCATCACCCCCCTCCCAGGACGACGGCAGCGGTGCGGCCCCTTCTGTGGAGGGGGTGCCAGAAAGAGGTTGCCAGGGAGGGGTTGCCAGGGAGGGGTTGCCAGGGAGGGGTTGCCAGGGAGGGGTTGCCAGGGAGAGGGGGCCAGCAGAGAGGGTGCCAGCGAACGCCCGGAGTTTCCTCAGGAGCCTGCTGGGTCGTCAGGAAACCTGCAGGCCCAGGGTCGTCAGCCGCTGAGCCGCCAGCAAGCCACGCTCTGACGGCTGGGGTGGCTGGGTTGGTCCCGCTGCCAATGCCGGGTGCGCCCTGTTCAGCCGCCTCCCAGGGGCGCACAGAGCGCCATCCGGCGAGGCCCGGTGGCGGCTTCGGGGCCCGGGTTGCTGCTGCAGTCGGCCCCGTGGCCTTCCGCGAACCCACCGCGGGCCAGGCTGGGGGGCGCCCGAGGCCCTGCAGCGTGACCAGCGATCCCACCGGCGCGGAGATCATCGGCGTCGACATCGGCGGCACGGCCATCAAGCTCGGCCGCTTCGACCGCCAGGGAACCCTGCTGGCGGAGGCCAGCGTCGCCACGCCCCAGCCCCAGCTGCCCGGTGCCGTGGCCCAGGCGGTCGTCGATGCGATCGCAGAGCTGGATCCGGAGCGTCGCGCCGATCGGGTCGGGATCGGCCTGCCGGGTCCCACCGACCGGCAGGGGCGCCTGGCCCGTCGGGCGATCAACCTGCCCGGCTGGGAGCGGGTTCCCCTGGCCGACTGGCTCGAACCGCAGCTGCAGCGCCCCGTGGTGCTCGCCAACGACGCCAACTGCGCCCTGCTCGGCGAGGCCTGGCGCGGCGCGGCCCGGGGCTGCCCCGATGCGATCCTGCTCACCCTCGGCACCGGCGTCGGTGGCGGGGTGTTGATCGAGGGGCGGCTGTTCACCGGGCCCGATGGTGCCGGCGCCGAGCTGGGGCTGATCGGCGTCGATCCCGAAGGCCCCCCCTGCCACAGCGGCAACGCCGGCTCCCTGGAGCAGTACTGCAGCATCGGCGGCCTGGGGCGCCTGAGCCCGCTGGAGCCCGAGGCCCTCTGCCGCCTGGCGGAGCAGGGGGATCCCGGAGCGCTGGCGGTGTGGGAGCGCTACGGCACGCGACTGGGCCAGGGGCTGAGTTCGCTGTTGTATGTGCTCACGCCGCGCCTGGTGCTGCTGGGCGGGGGCTTGAGCGCCGCGATCGAGCATCTGCTGCCGGCCGTGTGGCGGCAGGTGGAAGCGCGGGTGCTGCCGGAGAGCCGCGAGGGTCTCGAGATCCGCCGCTGCGCCCTCGGCAATGGCGCCGGCCGTCTGGGGGCGGCGCGGCTGGCGCTGGATCGCTGGGGGTGAGGCGGGCCAGGGAGGTGGTGGGCTCAGCTGGGCCGCTGGGGTCGCCCTCCTGGCGGCCCGGGCGGCGGCCCGGGCTTTGCGCGGTTGCACTCCGCCAGCCGCCGCCGGCAGGTTGGATGATGGACCCATGACAACCGCGCCCCAGACCAGCGATCCCGCCGTTGTGCCGGATCCCACCCCCGAGCTGCTGCAGCGGGCCGCAGCGGTGCGCCAAGCCGCCATGGCCCTGGCCCAGTGCAGCGACGGCCAGCGCCAGGCGGCCCTGCAGGCGATGGCCGCTGCCCTCGAGGCCGATGGCGAGGCGATCCTGGCGGCGAACCGCGCCGACCTGGAGGCGGCGAGCGCCGAGGGCCTGGCCGCTGCCCTGGTGGCCAGGCTGAAGCTCGATCGCCCCAAGCTGGAGGCCGCCATCGCCGGCGTGCGCCAGGTGGCGGCCCTGCCGGATCCGATCGGTCGCCGCCAGCTCCACACCGAACTCGACCAGGGTCTGGTGCTGGAGCGCCTCACCGTGCCCCTGGGGGTGGTGGGGGTGATCTTCGAGGCGCGACCCGATGCGGTGATGCAGATCGCCGCCCTGGCGATCCGCTCCGGCAACGGCGCCCTGCTCAAGGGTGGCCGGGAGGCCAGCCGCAGCTGCGCCGCCATCCATCGGGCCCTGCAGGCCGGTCTGGCCGCCAGCGAGGTGGATCCGGCGGCCCTGGAGCTGCTCACCAGCCGCGGCGAAAGCCTGGCCCTGCTGAAGCTCGACGGCCTGGTGGACCTGATCATCCCGCGGGGCAGCAATGCCCTGGTGCGTTTCATCCAGGACCACACCCGCATCCCGGTGCTCGGCCATGCCGACGGCGTCTGCCATCTCTACGTGGATGCCGCCGTCGATCTGGAGCAGGCGCTGCGGGTGGCGATCGACAGCAAGACCCAGTACCCGGCCGCCTGCAACGCGATCGAAACCCTGCTGCTGCACCAATCCGTGGCCCCGGCCTTCCTGGCCCTGGCGATCCCGGCCTTCGCCGCCGCCGGGGTGGAGCTGCGCGGTGATGCCGCCGCCTGCGCCCTCGGGGTGAGCCAGCCCGCCAGCGAGGCCGATTGGGGCACCGAGTATTCCGACCTGATCCTCAGCGTGCGGGTGGTGGACGATCTCGAGCAGGCGCTGGAGCACATCCGCCGCCACGGCTCCCGCCACACCGACGCCATCTGCACCAGCGACCCCCTGGCCGCCGATCGCTTCCTGGCCGCCGTCGACAGCGCCGGGGTGTACCTCAACTGCTCCACCCGCTTCGCCGATGGCTTCCGCTATGGCTTCGGCGCCGAGGTGGGGATCAGCACCCAGACCCTGCCACCCCGGGGCCCCGTTGGCCTGGAGGGATTGGTCACCTACCGCTACCGGTTGCGGGGCGAGGGCCACATCGCCGCCGACTACGCCAGCGGCGCCCGCACCTTCCGCCACCACCCCCTGCCCCTGTGAGCACCCCGCTGCCCCACCCTGCCCAGAGCCCCGACAGCGCCCCGGTTCAGGCCGGGGACCATGGCGACCGGATCCTCGTGCGCGATCTGCGGGTCTGGGCCCATGTGGGCGTGCTGGAGGAGGAGCGGCGCCTGGGGCAGTGGTTTGCGATCTCCTTCGCGATCGCGGCCGATCTCTCTGCCACCGCCCGCAGCGACGACCTGGAGGGCGGCTACGACTACGGGCTGGCGATCACCGCCCTGCAACGGCTGGCGCGGGGCCTGCGCTGCCGCACCCTGGAGCACACCGCCGATCGGCTGCTGGATGCCCTGGAGGAGCTCCATGGGCCGGTGGGCCTGGCCTTGGAGATCCGCAAGTGCCGGGTGCCGGTGGCGGGCTTCGGCGGCAGCGTCGCCGTGCGGCGCCAGCGACGCTGGCCGGCGGGGGGCGATCCCCTGGGCGGCGTCTGATCGCCGTTGGCGCGCCCCATCCGTTCCTGGCGCCCGTCCCGCCGCCAGCGCTCCAGGCCTGCACCCTCGGCGGTTTTCCGCCGCAGCCGGATGGTTGGTCAGAGGGGGGGCTGATCATGATGGGCTGGCGGGCTGGGAGGCCTTTCCAGGGCCCGGTCCGAACGGTCCAGGCTGCCGTCCACACCGTCCCTACGCCCAGATTCCCCTTCGGATGAGTCTCACCCCAGCGGCCGAGCAGGCTTCCCCACCCCTGGTGCTGGTGCATGGCCTGTTCGATACCCCAAGGCTGTTCGACAGCCTGCGCCACCGCCTGGGGGGTCGCCGCTCCCCCCTGCTGGTGCCCCATCTGCCCCACGCCCTGGGTTCGGTGCCGCTGGAGGAGCTGGCGACGGAGCTGGGTCGCCAGATCGAGACCGCCTTCGGTCCAGACCAGCCCCTGGACCTGATGGGGTTCTCGATGGGTGGGGTGATCGGCCGCACCTGGATCCAGCTGGGGGGCGGCCATCGCCGCACCCGCCGCTTCACCAGCGTGGCCAGTCCCCAGCGGGGCACCCTGGCGGCGCTGCCCTGGCCCAGCTGGCCCCTGGCTGGCATCGCTGACATGAAGCCCGGCAGCCCCTTGCTGCGGCGCCTCGCCGCCGCCGGTCCCCTGCTGGAGGAAGTCGAGTGCTGCAGCTTTTACTGCCCCACCGATCTCACCGTCTTTCCCGGCTGGGAGGCGGTGCTGCCGGTGGGGGCACGGCAGCCGCTGCCGGTGTTCTGGCACAACCGCTTGATGGCGGAGCCCGCCTCGCTGGATCCGGTGGTGGCGGAACTGCTGCGGCCCTGATGAGCCTGTGGCCCATCGCTCGACAGACCCGGCCTCGAACAAAGGCCGACCCGATCGCGCGGCGAGGGCGACCGCAGCCTGAGACAAAGGGCATCAACAACGCCTCAGCACCTTCATCGCGCGATCGAGAATCACACGATCGAGTATCGCGAGATTGAGTATCTCCAGATTCAATGTCACCAGATCTAATATCACCAGATCCAGTATCGCCAGATCCAATGGACTGCCATCCTTTTGACCATAGTTAGGGCTTGCTGAGAAAGCCATATCCACTGCAGCGCAGTTGATTCTAGCTGCTGTCTTGGGTTAAGATGGGCCCTAATCAGCCTTTTCTGGCTTAGAAGAATCGCCTGGATCCCCAATGTACGTTTTTCAGCACTCAGGC